>JADZGG010000329.1 GCA_020854015.1 Flavobacteriales bacterium | reverse complement strand
TCCAAGCGGGCACCCGGTGCTCCTCAAGCAGGGCAATGACCTCACGGCCCAGGACCATATCCGTCTCGTCCATGATCCCGGCCACCGACCGCCGGAACACCTTCAGACCGGTGTAGATGATGTACACGGCGAACACGATGGCGAAGAGCTGGTCCAGCCACATGACCTCGGTGAAACGGATCAGCAGCAGGCCAACCACCATGGCCACCGTGCTCCAGGCATCGCTCAGCAAGTGGGCGCCGCTGGCCTCCATGGTGATGGAATGGGCCGCATGCCCCCGTTTCTTCAGCACCAGGCCCATCAGCAGGTTGATGGCCCCGGCACCACCGGCCAGCAGGATACCCGTATCGATGTCGTGCAATTGCTGGTGGGCCAGCAGCGCCTGTACGGCCCGCCAGATGATCAATGCGCCGGCCAATACCACCAGCCCGCCTTCGATCCCCGCGCTGATGAACTCCACCTTGCCGTGGCCATAAGGATGCTCACGGTCGCGTGGCTTGGCCGCCAACCAAAGGCTGTACAGCGCGAAGGAACCGGCCGTGACGTTCACGATGCTCTCCAGCGCATCGCTGAGGATGGTGTTGCTGTGCGTGAGCTTCCAGGCCAGGAACTTGATGGCCATGAGCACGAAGCCGGCCGCCAGTACCCAAGCCTGCAACCGGATGTTGCCCCGCGCCGCTTCCACGGAACAAGTATAACCGCCTGGCTACCTTCGGGCACATGACGGAGGAACAGTTGAAGGTGCGAAACGCCCTGAACGGGCTTGATGCTGGGCTGGTGGAGGACATGCTGGCCCATGGCCGTGTGCTGGAGGTGCCTGCCGGCGCGGAGCTGTTGAAGGAAGGGGGCTACGTGCGGGAACTGCCTCTGGTGATCGACGGGTTGGTGCGCGTGTACATCGGGCACGAGGACAAGGAGCTGCTGCTCTATTTCATCCGGCCTTCGGAGAGCTGCGTCATGAGCTTCTCGGCCCTGCTGGAGCATGCGCCGAGCCGCATCAACGCGGTGGTGGAGCGCCCAAGCATTCTGCTGCTGGTGCCTGAACCCAAGCTGCGCGAATGGCTCCGCTCGCATCCGTCCCTGAACGAACTCTTCTTCCGCCAGTACAATGACCGCTATGTCGATATGTTGCGGACCGTGGAACAAGTTGCGTTCGGTGATCTGCCGACGCGATTGCTCGACCATCTGCGACGTCTGAAGGAAGTGACGCGCGAGGAGGTCCTCGATGTGCGCCACGCGAAACTGGCCCAGGAGCTGGGCAGCGCGAGGGAAGTGATCACGCGCACCCTGAAGAAGTTGGAACGCGAAGGACACCTGGAGCAGCTCCCCGGAGGCATCAGCCTCAAGCGGTGACCGCGGTCACCGGATCGTGCAGGGTTGCCCCTTCACCTTTGACCCATGAACGGGACCCGCTATCGGATGTGGATGAAGTTCAGTGCGGTATGCCTCACCTGCATCGTCATCGCCTACGGTATCGCCCGGATCATCGAAAAGTTCTAAGATCAAACAACCAAACAACCATCCAAACATGAAACCGAACATGGGTTCCGCTGACCGCATCGTGCGGGTATTGCTCGCCGTCGTTTTTTCCATCCTCTACTTCACCGGCACGGTGACGGGCACATTAGGTGTGGTGCTGCTCGTTCTCGGTGGCGTGTTCCTGCTCACGAGCGTGGTCAGTTTCTGCCCGCTTTACGCGCCTTTCGGCATCAGCACCTGCCCAGTGAAGAAAGCCTGATCGGCGTTCCTATTGATGCGAAGGCCGGGCGTTGAGTCCGGCCTTCGCGCGTTCACGGGCAGGATGATCAACTTTGCCGCCCATGTTCGCCCTCATCGCCATCCTCTTCGTGCTCGGCTACGCGGCCATTGCGCTGGAGCATCCCTTGAAGGTCAACAAGGCCGCCAGTGCGTTGCTCACCGGCATGCTCATCTGGTCGTTGATCACCGCAGGGCATCTTGGAACGCACGATCCCTTGCTCGCACTGAACGAGCACATCAGCGGCATCGCCAGCATCCTGTTCTTCCTGCTGGGTGCCATGACCGTGGTGGAGCTGATGGATGCGCACGCCGGTTTCCAAGTAATCACCGACCGCATCACCAGCACCAACAAGCTTGTGCTCCTGTGGATCATCGGCTTCATCACCTTCTTCCTGAGCGCGACGCTCGACAACATGACCATGGCCATCGTGATGTGCGCTCTTCTGCGCAAGATGATCGCCGATAAGAACGACCTCTGGACCTTCGCGGGACTGGTGATCATCGTCGCCAACGCCGGAGGTGCCTGGAGCCCGATCGGCGACGTTACCACCATCATGCTCTGGATCGATGGACAGGTGACCTCCGCGAATATCATCGCGAAGCTGTTCCTGCCCAGCTTGGTGTGCCTTGTGCTTCCGTTGGTCTGGCTCAGCCGCAGTATGAAGGGCACCATCGCACGCCCCACCATGGTGCCCGAGGCTCATCTTCACCACGTCACGAGAACACAGCAGTACATGGTGTTCGGCATCGGGTTGCTCACCCTGCTCGGGGTTCCGATCTTCAAGCAGCTCACCCACCTGCCGCCCTTTATGGGCATCATGCTCGGCCTGGGGATCCTGTGGGTTTACACCGAGTTCATTCATGCGCGCGGCATCGAGGAACGCGGCCAGCTGCAGGTCACCAGCATCCTGCGCCGCATTGATCACAGCAGCATCCTCTTCTTCCTCGGCATCCTCGTCGCCGTCGCCGGGCTGGAGACCGCAGGTCACTTGACGCTGTTGGCCGGTTGGTTGGACAGCACCTTGGGCAACATCTTCGCTGTGAACACCGCCATCGGCCTGCTGAGCGCCATTGTGGACAACGTGACTTTGGTGGCTGCGGCCCAGGGCATGTACCCCATGACCACCTATGCACCCGACCACGCCTTCTGGGAGTTGCTGGCCCTTTGCGCAGGAACCGGGGGAAGCATCCTGATCATCGGTTCAGCGGCCGGTGTGGCCGTGATGGGCATCCTCGGCATCGAGTTCGGATGGTACTTCAAGCGCATGGCCATGCCTGCAGCGCTCGGCTACACTGGCGGGATCGTCACATTCTGGCTGATGTGGCACTAGTGGGAAGCGGGAAGTGAAATGGCCGCAGTTCAACGTGGAACTGGTCAGGCCTGACCCTTTCCCCATCAAGCTCCAGTATGGTCTTGATGCTGGCGATCAATGCTCCGCCGCCCCAAGGCGATCGTTACCTACACCGGCCCGATCCCTGATGGGTCCCATCAGATCGTTCTGATCCCGTGCAGCTTGCACAACCAGCTGATGTGGCCGGTATGGAGGCCTTCGTGTCGGATGGAATGCGTGATCACGTCGCGCACCGTGGTGCCGATCGCGGCCAGACCGGTGATGTTCGGCTGCGCCAGCGCTTCGTCGGTGAGCGTCGGCAGGTGGGCCATGGTCTTTTCGTGCACCGCCTTGAAGGTGGCCCAGACCTCTTCGTAGGGCGGGCACTGGTCTTTGGGAAGCCCTTGAGAGCCCACGCTGAAGTGCTTCGCCCAACTGAACTTCTCGAAGGGACCTCCAGTGGCGCGAAGCAAGAGCCCGTTCTGGCTCACGGCCAGGTGCGCCACCAGCCAGAACTGTGTGTTCAGCGTCACGCCGTTGCACACGAATTCGCGATGCGGGTCCACATCCTTCAGGGCGCTTAGGTACAGGCGATTATACTGGCGGGTGCGGTCCACTACATGGGCAAGGACCTGGGCTTCGGTGGGCATGGGTGTGTGTTGGGGTGGCGAAGTTGATGGATCCCCGTTGGAATTCCGATCAACGATCGCTCTCGGAGAACTCGCCCGCGTGCGGTCACGTGTGCGCGTGAGGGGCCGGTACCTTCGTACCCATGTCCGGCAACATCTTCGGCAAAGCCTTTCAGCTCGTGTCCTTCGGCGCCAGCCACGATCCCGCGATCGGTGGGGTGGTGGAAGGCTGTCCGGCCGGTCTGAAGCTGGATCTCGCCGCCATCCAGGGTGAATTGGACCGTCGTCGCCCCGGAAGTACCCCCTTGGGCACCGCTCGGAAAGAGAGCGACACCGTGGAATTCTTGAGCGGCTTACTCGACAACGTGACCTTGGGTACGCCCATCGCCTTCCTGATCCGCAACACCGACGCCCGCTCGGGCGACTACGACCACCTGAAGGACAGCTTCCGCCCAGGCCACGCCGACCTGACCTGGGAGCAGAAGTTCGGCCTGCGCGACCATCGCGGTGGTGGACGCGCCAGCGCGCGGGAGACCGCGGTGCGCGTGGCCGCCGGTGCCATCGCGCGCCAACTGTTGGCCGCCAGCGGGGTGCGCGTGAACGCATGGGTGAGCGGTGTGGGGGATGTGCGCCTCGAACGCCCGTACACGGAACTCGATCTTTCCAGCGTTTGGCAGAGCGATGTCCGTTGCCCGGATCCCGGAACCGCTGAACGCATGATCGCCCGCATTGAACAGATGCGCGGTGAAGGTGACACGGTGGGCGGCCTGATCTCCTGCGTCGCGTCAGGTGTTCCGGCCGGTCTGGGTGAACCGGTGTTCGACAAGTTGCACGCCGAGTTGGGAAAGGCCATGCTCAGCATCAACGCCGTGAAGGGTTTCCAGATCGGCAGTGGCTTTACGGCTGCTTCCATGCGCGGGTCGGAGCACAACGATGCCTATTCCAGCTCGTCAGGGGCGATCCGCACGGCCACGAACCGCAGCGGCGGGGTACAAGGCGGCATCAGCAACGGCGAGGACGTCGTGTTCGATGCGGCCTTCAAGCCCGTGAGCACCTTGATGCAGCCCCAGCAGAGCGTGGACCGCGAAGGGAAGGCTGTCACCCTCGAAGGGAAGGGAAGGCACGATCCTTGCGTGGTGCCCCGCGCCGTGCCCGTGGTGGAGGCCATGGCCTGCCTGGTGCTCGCCGATCATCTCCTCCGACAACGAACGGCGCGCCTTTAAGGGCACGGCCGCGACCACACTTTCGACACGAACAACGGACAACGAACAACGGAACCCATGGGCAAGTGGATCAAACGCATTCTGGCCGCCTTAGGCATTCTCTTCGCGCTTCTGATCATCGCCGCGATCGCCATCCCCATCCTCTACAAGGACAAGATCGAGAAGGCCGTGAAGGAACAGGTGAACGCCAGCCTGAACGCCACGGTTGACTGGGGCGACTGGGACCTCACCATCATCAGCAGCTTTCCCAACGCGGGCATCGAAGTGAAGAACGTGAAGGTCTGCAACGTGGCCCCCTTCGAAGGTGTGTGCCTCGCGGACATCGGGGAGCTGAAGGCCACGATGGGATTGATGAGCCTCTTCGGGGACCAGATCCTCATCAAGCGAATCGAGCTGACCCGACCCTACCTCACCTTCAAGGTGCTGGCTGACGGCAAGGCCAACTGGGACATTGCCAAGACGGACAGCACCAACGCGGAGGTTCCAGGTGACACTGCTGCCACGCTCTTCAACGTGAAGCTCTCCGAGTACGAGATCACTGACGGTCGCATCATCTACGACGACGCCACCCTGCCCCTGGTCATGGACCTCGCGGGTGTGGACCATACCGGTAGTGGCGACTTCAACCAGGACCTCTTCGTGCTGAAGACCGTGACCCATGCCGACAGTGTGAACGTGCAGTACGACGGCGTGAAGTACCTGAAGAACGCGGTGGCCGATGTGAAGGCGGATCTGGACATGGACATGCCGAACATGAAGTTCAC
>JADZGG010000328.1 GCA_020854015.1 Flavobacteriales bacterium | reverse complement strand
TCCGCATCCATGGTCCTGACCTCCACAAAGAACGCCGAAGGCACATTGGTGCTTGGCCGTATGGAAGAATACGAGCACGAGGAGGTGCTCTTCTGTTTCGATCGCACCACCGGCCTGCGGTCCATCATCGCCATCCACGACACAACGCTCGGCCCCGCGCTGGGCGGAACGCGCATGTGGCCTTATGCCACCGAGGCCGAGGCCCTGCACGATGTGCTTCGCCTGAGCCGCGGCATGACCTACAAGAGCGCACTTGCCGGTCTGGACCTGGGTGGCGGCAAGGCGGTGATCATCGGTGATGCCCGCACCGACAAGACCGAAGCCATGTTCCGCCGCTTCGGCCGCTTCGTGGACAGCCTGAACGGTCGTTATATCACTGCGGAGGACGTGGGCATGAGCACCGCCGAAATGGTGAACATCCGCAAGGAGACGAACAACGTGGCTGGCCTGCCCGAGGAAATGGGCGGAAGCGGTGACCCCAGTCCGGTCACTGCCTTCGGCGTGTATTGCGGTATGAAGGCCGCCGCCAAGACCGCTTACGGGAACGATGACCTCAACGGCCGTAAGGTGGCCATCCAGGGTGCCGGCAATGTGGGCCGCGGCCTGGTAGGCTATCTGGCGAAGGATGGTGCAAAGGTGTTCCTGACCGATATCCACGATGACAAGCTCGCCGCCATCAAGGCCGAGCATCCGTCCATCACGATCGTGAAGCCCAACGAGATCTACGACCTCGACATGGACATCTATTCGCCTTGCGCGCTGGGCGCCACGGTGAACGATGAAACCCTGCCGAAATTGAAGTGCAGCGTGATCGCCGGGGCCGCCAACAACCAGCTCGCGAACGAGGTGGTGCACGGTCCGGAGGTGATGAAGCGCGGCATCCTGTACGCACCGGACTACCTGATCAACGCCGGTGGCATCATCAACTGTGCGTGGGAACGGAAGGGCTACAACCGCAAGGCGGCCCTCAACCAGACCGAGAACATCTACAACACCGCCCTGTCCATCTTCAAGCGCAGTGCTGAAGAGAACATTCCGACCTATCTGGCCGCCAACCAGGCCGCTGAACAGCGCATCCGCAGCATGAAGCAGGCGGGCCTTCGTTTCTGATCCCACCAACCAGCACCTACGCAAGCGCTTCGGCGCGCAACGCATGCTCAACCGCCGCTACCTCCGCATCAAGGTCTACCAATCGCTCTACGCCTATTGGCAGAGCGACAGTTCCAATGCGGCACGCATCGAGAAGGAGCTTTTCCTGAGCATCGAGCGCACCTACGATCTGTACGTGGGGCTGTTGATGCTCTTCGGTGAAATGCGCCGCTTGGCGGAACAGCGCATCGAAGAACGCTTGAAGAAGCACCTGCCCACGGCCCAGGACCTCAGCGCAAGCCGACGTTTCGTTGACAATCCAGTACTGGTGGTACTTTCCGAGAGCCCGCGTTTGCAGGCCGATGCGGACAAGCGTCGCGTGAGCTGGGTGGGGCACAACGAGATGCTTTCCAAGCTCTACAAGCAGTTCGAGAGCAGCGAGGCGTTCAAGGCCTACATGGCCTTGCCGACCACCACGCCGAAGAAGGATCAGGCCATCATCGCCGATCTGTTCCTGGAGCACATCGCCAACTACGACCAGCTGCACGACCACTACGAGGCCAAGAGCATCTACTGGCTCGAGGACCTTGACCTGGCTTGCTCCCTGGTGAAGCGGACCATCGAAGAGGTGCGACCGACGGAAGGTGACCTGTCCCTCAGCGACCTCACCCGCGAACCAGCCGAGGAACAGTCCTTCGTGAGCACCTTGTACCGCCGTGCGATCGATCAGGGCGAGGAGCACGAAGCGGCCATCGCTGCCCGGGCGAGCAACTGGGAGAGCGACCGAATCGCCATCACGGACATGATCCTGATGAAGATGGCCCTGACCGAGGCCCGCGAGTTCCCGGAGATCCCGGTAAAGGTGACGCTGAACGAGTACATCGAGATCGCCAAGGCCTACAGCACACCCAAGAGCAAGAATTTCATCAACGGCATCCTCGACAAGCTCTTTGCGGAGATGAAGGAGAACGGCCAGATCCGCAAGGTGGGTCGCGGGTTGCTCGAAAGCTGAACGATCATGAAAGGCATGCCCACGAAATACCACGTGCCCATGTGCGCATCCGCACAGGTGCTCATGTTGGTGCTCGTTATGCTGTTAGCAGGCTGCCAGCTCACCGATTACACCGAGCGCGAAGGCGACGCTCCGAATACCGGTGATATCCGTGTTCCAGGCAGTGGCTTTGAAGAGATCGATCCGGAGGACATGCCGATCATCAGCTTCGACAGCATGGCCTACAACATGGGCATGATCCCTCAAGGGACACTGGTGGAGAAGAAGTTCCGCTTCACCAACACCGGTGGCGGCGACCTGTTGATCAGCGATGTCCGCGGCAGCTGCGGTTGCACTGTGGGGAAGGAGTGGCCCAAGAAGCCCCTGAAGCCCGGAGAATCCGGGGACATCACCGTCACCTTCAACAGCGAAGGCCGCAACGGCAAACAAGAGAAGACCGTGAGCGTGATCGCGAACACCGCACCGCCCACCACCGTGCTCGCATTGACCGGTGAAGTGGTGGCACCGCCCACGCCCATCCAGACCTAGAAACCCGACCGACCGTCAACCCGCATGAAACCGCTTTCCATTTTCCTTCAAGGCAGCCAACCCCAAGGCAACAATTGGCAGTTCCTCGCCATGATGAGCCTGCTCTTCGTGGTGTTCTACTTCTTCATGATCCGCCCTCAGCAGAAGAAGGCCAAGGAGGCCAAGAAGTTCCGCGAGTCGCTCCAGAAAGGCTCCAAGGTGATCACCATCGGTGGCTTGCACGGCAAGGTGGTGGAGGTGAACGACAAGACGATCCTGATCGAGGCTGATACCAACGTGCGCCTGCGTTTCGAGAAGAGCGCAGTGGCCATGGACAGCACCATGCAGCTTACCGAAGAGGTGGCCAAGGCCAACTGATCTTGGATCTTGTGCCTGGCCCACAAGGGCACATGCGCACATGGTCCGATGGGCACATGAAGAAGGTCGGTGTCACCGGCGGGATCGGCAGCGGCAAGAGCACCGTTTGCGAGGTGCTGCGTGTGCTGGGCGTTCCGGTGTTCAATGCCGACCGTGAGGCCAAGGCACTCTATGCCAGTGCCAAGGTCCGTAACGCCGTGATCGATGCTTTCGGTGAACGCTTCTACGTCGGCGACGTGGTGGACCGCAAGGCCCTGGCCGATCTGGTCTTCGGTGATCCGGAGGCCCTGTTGAAGCTGAACGGCATTCTGCATCCCGCTGTGCGCCAGCGTTTCAAGGAGTGGGCGTCCGGACAGACAGCACCTTACGTTGTGATGGAGGCGGCGATCCTGGCGGAGACCGGTGGGGTCAATGCCTTCGACCATCTGGTGGTGGTCTCCGCGCCGGAGGAGCTTCGGATCCAACGAGTGATGCGGCGCGATGGTGTTTCGGAAGGGGAGGTGAGGGCGCGGCTTCAGAACCAGACCGACGAGGCCACGCGCCTGACCATGGCCGATACCGTGATCGTGAACGACGACCGCACTCTGGTGATCCCGCAAGTGCTCGAACTTCACCGCCAGCTAATGATCCCATGAGCGACCAGCTTGACCCCAAGCGACTGCCTCTCAGCACGGTGACCTTGGTGTTCGGGGTACTGTCGGTGCTGCTGGCCTTCGCGCGTCACCTATGCTCACTGGCCTTCGTGCTGGGGATGCTGGCCCTTGGCTTCGCGTTGTGGGGCCGATCGCGTCAAGGGCACCCCCTGCGGCGTTACACGGAAAGCAGCTTGAAGAACTCCATTCTCGGGTTCCGTGCTGCGCTGGTGGGGACGCTGTGCGCCGTGATCATGTGGGTGCTCTACGCCACGAACACGATCCTCGGCTAGGCGCGTTTCTGCGCAGGCCAGATGGCGGACATGTTGCGCAGTCGCTCGTCGCCGAACTCGTTTCTAAGTCGAAGGAACAGCTGAAGCGCAGCACGGGCATCGTTCAACGCGCGATGCCTGCCTTCGAATGGGATGCCGAAGTAGCGGCACAATCTGCCCAGGTTGTAGTGTGAGAGGTTCGGTACCAAGGCGCGGCTCAGCTTCTCCGTACAAAGCGTGTTTCGCTCAAGCACCAAGCCCGTACGCGCGAACTCGTGTTCCAACGCGGTCATGTCGTAACGAATGTTGTGCGCCACCATCAACCGGTCGCGGGTCAGCTCCATCAGTGAGCGGGCCACCTCCGGAAAGATGGGTGCTTCGCGGAGCATGTGTTCGCTGATCCCTGTGAGCTGGGTGATGAAGCGAGGTA
>JADZGG010000327.1 GCA_020854015.1 Flavobacteriales bacterium | reverse complement strand
GGGTCGCCTGATCAGCAAGGAGCGTCTGCGCCTTGTGCCCCACGCCACGCTGAGCATCGAAGCGAAGCAGCAGATGAACAACTGAGGCGCCGCGAGGCCCTCACGCTGTCTTGAAGCGCGCGCTATCCACCATTTTCCTGGTGCTGCTGGCGGACCAGCTGTTGAAGGTGTGGATCAAACTGCACTTCACCATCGGTCAGCATGTGCCGGCCGATCCGACTGGCTGGTACTTCCTGCATTTCATCGAGAACGATGGTATGGCGTTCGGCATGAAGTTCGGCGGCCAGATGGGCAAGCTCATGCTGACATTGTTCCGTATCGTGGCGGTGCTCGGCATCGGCTGGTACTTGCGCAGCATCATCAAGCTCAAGGCGAAAAGCGGCCTGATCTTCTGCGTCTCACTCGTCTTCGCCGGTGCATTAGGCAACATCCTCGATAGCACGTTCTACGGCGTGCTCTTCAGCCGCAGTACGAGCATTGATGTGGCCACTTTCCTGCCCATGGAAGGCGGTTATGCGCCGTTGCTCCATGGCTGGGTGGTGGACATGTTCTACTTCCCCATCTGGCAGGGCCACTTCCCGAACTGGCTGCCGATCTGGGGGGGTGAGGAGTTCGAATTCTTCCGCCCGGTGTTCAACCTGGCCGACGCAGCCATCACCATTGGCATCGTGTGGCTGATCCTGTTCCAGCGGCACGAGTTCGCGCACGCAGGACAACACGCTCCTGAAGAGACAGCGGCTCCGATGTCTGAGCAGCTTCCTGCTACCGAAGAACAGGGTACGGAACCGGCAAGCTGATCGTTGATCAGAGCTTCAAGCGGACACCGAACACGGACTGCAGACCGAGATTGGTCGCCGTTCCCAGCTCGGGTGTTCCTTGGAACAACAGCTGCGGTCGGAGCTCATCGTACAGGTGCACGCGGCTCCAGAACGCACTGCGTCTGGCGACCTGGAAATCGAGGCCGATCGGCGTGTTCAAGCTGAGCCACCAGCCGGTACCGTTGCGGAAGGTCTCGGAACCCCCATTTCCGGCATAGCGACCATCATGGACATCGTTTGGGCGGCTGCTGTTCGGATCATCAACACCATCGAACGTGGAATGATACACTTCCGTGCGGGCGTTCATCAACAACCCACCCGCGAACCCGACGCCCCCATAGATGCTCCAACGACCCTTGGTCCGCCAGACCAAGGAAGTGCTTAACCCGAAACGCTCGGCGCTGCACTCGACCAAGTAGGTGCTGTTGTGCACTGAATCCACGTAGAAGGTCTCGCCGGTCTGGCTGCTGGTGAGGGTGTCGTACGGTGTGCGCGTAATGCGGCGCAAATAGCCGGTAAGGGTTGAGCGCCCGCCGTACAAGAAGCCGACCCGTAGTTCAGCCCCTAGGCCGCCAGCCTTTCGAAAAGGATGGAAGCTGACGCCCGCGTCGAACAGCCCTGTGGCGTCCTCGTATCCGGCGTTGGAATAGTCGTGGTCCGAAAGACCTCCGGCCAATAGCGCAGAGCCCGGGGCCAGCAAAGAGATGTCCTGCCGATACAAGGGCTGCTCCCCGGCGAAGAAGGCCCCGCCCCCGACGTAGACCGAACCTAGGCACGAGGTCGTATCCGACCTCTGGGACATGGCCGATGGGCAAGCGAAAAGAATGGCGAGCAACAGGGGTATGATCCGCTTCATGGTCTTTGGGTTCCGGGCCCGTACAACGCGTCGAGCTGGGGATCGTTGTGCCTTGATACTGTCTTAGGCCAGTGCCGAGGAGCGTCGGAGCAGACCCTTGTTCACCAGCAGCTCCGCGATCTGCACCGCATTGGTGGCAGCGCCTTTCCGCAGGTTGTCGGCCACGATCCACAGGTTGAGCGTGCGGGGTTGGGTCTCGTCCCGACGAAGACGACCCACGAACACCGCATCACGGTCGTGCGCGATCAGGGGCATCGGATACTCATCCTTCGCAGGGTCGTCGCGCAGCACAAGGCCTGGTGCGTTGTGAAGTAGCTGGCGCACGTCCTCCAGCTCGAATTCCTTGGTGAACTCCACGTTCACGGCCTCGCTGTGGCCGCCGGTCACTGGAACGCGCACCGCAGTGGCCGTGACGCGGATGGCCGGGTCCAGGATCTTCTGGGTCTCCACCACTAGCTTCATCTCCTCCTTCGTGTAGCCATTGTCCGTGAACACGTCGCAGCGCGGGATCACGTTGCGATCGATCGGAAAGGGATAGGCCATGTCGCCACTGATGCCCTTGCGCTCGTTCTCCAGCTGGGCCACGGCTTTCTGCCCAGTGCCGGTAACGGCCTGGTAGGTGGAGACGATCACACGTTGCACGCAGTAGGCCTTGTGCAATGGGGCAAGGGCCATCACCATCTGGATGGTGCTGCAGTTGGGGTTCGCGATGATCCGGTCGGCGGCGTTCAACACATGCCCGTTCACTTCCGGCACCACCAGCTTCTTCTCTGGGTGCATGCGCCAGGCACTGCTGTTATCGATCACCGTGCAACCCACTTCCGCAAAGCGCGGTGCCCACTCCAACGAGGTGGCACCACCAGCGGAGAACAGGGCCAGATCGGGCTTCGCAGCGATCGCGGCCTCCATGCCGATCACAGCGATATCGCGCCCTCGGAACCGGACGCTCTTGCCAGCGCTGCGTTCGCTGGCCACGGCCAACAGTTCGTCCACGGGGAACTTGCGTTCCTCCAGGACCTTGAGCATGACCCCACCGACCAGTCCGGTGGCACCTACAACAGCGACCTTCATGATGTTCTGCTAACGTTCACGGGTGAACGAAAGTACTACCTTGGTTGCCTTCGCAAAGCCATGCACACCGCTGCTTCCCGCGCTATTCTGCTGCTCGCGACCTGTTGCCTGGTCGCTACCACCGGAGCCCAGTTCACGGACAACTTCGACGACGGTGACTTCACCACCGGCACGGTCTGGACCGGAAGCACTACGCTGTTCACCGTTGTGAGCGGCCAACTTCGGAGCAACAGTCCGGGTGCGGCGAACTACAACCTGAGCACACCAAGCACCCAGGCCACCAGCGCCCAGTGGGAGTTCTTCGTCAACTTGAAGTTCGCCACCAGCGGAGCCAACTACGCGGACGTATACCTGATGAGCAGCGCAGCCGACCTCGCCAGCGGTGTCAACGGCTACTTCGTGCGCATCGGTGGAACTTCGGACCGCGTGGAGCTTTTCCGCAGCGATGCCGGCACGGGCACCTCACTTGTTGTCAGCGCGGACGGCCTTGTGAACAGTAGCACGGACAACCCCTTCCGGATCCAAGTGAAGCGGAACGCCGCCAACACATGGACCCTATTGCTCGACGACGGCAACACGGGCACCTACGCCACGGCCGGCAACGCCACCGATGCCACCTACACGACCTGCTCCCACTTCGGCATCCGCATTGAGCAGAGCAGCGCGGCAACACCGGTCAACAACCACTTCTTCGACGACATCTCGGTCGGACCCATCGTACTGGACGTGACGGCGCCCTCCGTCGTGAACGTCACCGCTACGAGCGCCACGAACGTGGATGTGACCTTCAGCGAGCCTCTTGATCCTGCCTTTCTTGGCACCTATGACATCATACCTTTCATCGGGGTCTCGGCCTCAGTGGTCGACGGCACGGATCCGGCTTTGGTGCACGTCACCCCTGCGATCGCCTTGACGAGCGGGAACACCTACAGCCTGCTCTCCAACGGTGCGCAGGATCCCTCGGGCAACATCGCCACCTCGGTGTCGACGGACTTCACCTACGTGGTACCTGCCAGCGCAGGACCGCGTGATGTGGTGATCAACGAACTGATGGCGGATCCCTCGCCGCCCGTGGGTCTTCCGGATGCCGAGTATGTGGAGCTGTACAACGCAAATCTCACG
Organism: Flavobacteriales bacterium; assembly: GCA_020854015.1. Classification (GTDB taxonomy): domain Bacteria; phylum Bacteroidota; class Bacteroidia; order Flavobacteriales_F; family PHOS-HE28; genus PHOS-HE28. The sequence goes on along the minus strand of JADZGG010000327.1, from coordinate 17,929 downwards.
GACAGCTACGACCTAGTGGGATGGACCTTCAGCGACGGCAGCACCACGGCCACCTTGCCCGCGTTCACGCTACTCCCCGGTGCCCATTGCATCGTAGTGGATGATGCCACTGCTTCGCTCTTCAGCACCTATCCGAACGTTGTGGTGGTCGGGACCTTCCCCAGCATGAACAACGACGGGGACCCGCTCACACTGAAAGACAACAATGGCAACCTCATTGATGCGGTGACCTATGCGTTGAGCTGGTATCAGGATGCAGCGAAGGCCGATGGGGGATGGAGCCTCGAACAGATCGACCCGACAACACCGTGCAGTAGCGCAGCGAACTGGCGGGCCAGCAATGCTGCGACCGGTGGCTCCCCCTCTGGGCAGAACAGCGTATTCGCCATTGTTCCCGACATGCAGGCCCCTTCCTTGTCCACCGTGCTGGTGAACGGAGCGAACACCATCGAGCTACTGTTCAGCGAAGCCATGGACATCGCAGGTCTTGCCGGCGGCACCTACACGATCACCCCGCTGATAGCAGTGAGCAGCGCAATAGCGACCGGACCGAACATGGTGCAGCTCACCTTGGCACAACCGCTCGTGATGGGTCAGCTGTATACAGTGACGGTGACAGGTGTCAGTGACTGTCCGGGCAACGCGATCAGCTCGGCGAACACGGCCACCTTCGCACTTCCTGAACCGGTCGTTCCCGGAGATGTGGTGATCAATGAAGTGCTCTATGATCCACGCGGATCCGGCAGAGACTTCGTGGAACTGTACAACCGCAGCAACAAGGTGCTGAGCCTTGCGGGATGGAAGCTTGCGAACGTGACCGATAGCGCAGTGACCAGCCCCATCACGATCACGGGCGCGTCCTACCTGCTGCTTCCCGGCGAACACGTGCTGATCACCGAAGACGCCTTCAACATCAGCACGGAGTATCCACAAAGCCGCACGGAGCGGTTCCTCGAAGCGGACCTGCCGAGCTACAACAACATCCAGGGTTCGGTGGTGTTGCAGGACCCGATGGGCGTACAGCTGGATCGTTTCGACTACAACGACGACCTGCACTTCGTACTGCTGAACGACATCGAAGGTGTGAGCCTGGAGCGTGTGGACCCGGACCGCCCGACGGCCGACAACACCAACTGGCACAGCGCGGCCCAGAGCGCTGCTTTCGCTACACCGGGCTTCCAGAACTCACAGTACGCGCCGTTAGTGGATACGGGCGGCGCGCTGGAGGCTTCTCCGGACATCTTCTCCCCGGACAACGACGGCTACCAGGATGTGCTCACGCTCAACTACACCTTCAACGAGTCGGGCTATGTGGGCACCATGGTCGTTTTCGACATCGCCGGGCGTGAAGCGAAGAAGTTGATGAACAACGTACTGCTCGGCACCAGCGGCGCCCTGTCCTGGGATGGTATCCTGGAGACCGGCGACAAGGCGCGGATCGGGCCGTATGTGGTCTACTTCGAAGTGTTCGACCTCAGCGGCAACGTCAAGAAGTTCCGCAAGACGGTGACCTTGGCGCACCGCCTGTGATCACGGTCGTTCAGGGTTTCTCCAGCTTCTCGATCCGCTCGACGATCTTGTCCAGGTTGCGGAAGTGGATGTAGCTCTTGCGGTACTTGCTCGCTTCCCACGCCGGTGAGCCCATGTAAGCTTCCCCTGCCTTCGTGTTCTTGCTGATGCCGCTCTGCGCGGCGATGATGGTGCCGTCAGCGATCTTCAGGTGACCGATGATCCCGACCTGTCCGCTGAACATGCAGTTCTTGCCGATCTTCGTGGAGCCTGCCACCACGCCGCCTGCCGCGTAGTAGGTGTTCTCACCCACCTCCACATTGTGTGCGATGTGGATGAGGTTGTCGAACTTGACGCCCTTGCGCAGAATGGTACTGCCCAGCGTGGCCCGGTCGATCGCACAGTTTGCGCCGATCTCCACATCGTCCTCGATCACCACGTTTCCTATCTGCGGGATCTTGGCGCCTCCATCCGGTCCGGTCGCGAAGCGGAAGCCATCGCTGCCGATCACGGTGCCGCTGTGGATGATGCACTGCTTCCCGATCACACAGTCCGAGTAGATCTTCACACCCGCGAAGAGCGTGCTGTTGTCCCCGATGGTCACATTGTCACCCACGTAGCATTGCGGGTAGATCTTCACGTTGTTGCCCAGCTTCACGTTATCACCGATGAAGGCCAGGGCGCCCACATAACAGTCCGTGCCGAGGGTGGCGTTCTCAGCGATGGCCGCCTGTGGTGACACGCCCTTCTTGTCCAACTTGATCTGATTGTACATGGCCAGCACCTTGGCGAAGGCACCTTGTGCATCAGCCACACGCACCAACGTCGTCTTCACAGGAGCTGTTAGCGGGAAGTCCTTGCCAATGATCACCACCGAAGCGGTAGTCCCGTAGACGTACTGCGTGTAGGCCGGATTGGCCAGGAAGGACAAGGACCCCTCGCCCCCCTCTTCGATCTTGGAGAGCTTGCTGATGGTGGCGTTGGCATCCCCTTCCACGGTGCCTTGGAGGAGTTGGGCGATCTGGGCGGCGGTGAATTGCATGGTTCGGAACGATGGGCTGGAAAGGTACTTGACCTTCCGCAAGGAGGAATGACCGACCGCAGCATCCACCAGCGATCTTTGCGGCCCCACCTTCGCAAGTAGCGCCGGTGAATGAGCATGACCGAACTGGACGTCCGCGACAAGGTGCGCCTTCTGCCCCACACCCCGGGGGTCTACCAGTTCTTCGATGTGGAGGGCAAGATCCTCTACGTCGGCAAGGCCAAGGACCTGCGGAACCGCGTCAGCAGCTACTTCGCGAAAAGCCACACCGACGGCAAGACGGCCGCACTGGTGCGGAAGATCGTCGACCTGCGCACCATCGTGGTGCCCACGGAGTTCGAGGCGCTGCTGCTGGAGAACTCGCTGATCAAGGAGCACCAGCCACGCTACAACATCCTGCTGCGCGACGATAAGAGCTTCCCGTGGATCCGCATCCGGAACGAGGCGTTGCCCAGGATCGAGGGCATGCGTAATCCCGAGGATGACGGCGCCGAATACTACGGCCCCTATGCCGGGGTGCGGACCATGCGCACTGTTCTGGACCTCGTTCACAAGCTCTACAAGCTGCGCACCTGCTCCTACGACCTCACGCCGAAGAACATCGAGAAAGGCAAGTTCAAGCGTTGCCTGGAATACCACATCGGCAACTGCAAGGCGCCGTGTGAAGGGTTGCAGAGCGCCGAAGAATACGAGACCAGTGTGGCGCTCGTGCGGCAGATCGTGAAGGGTCGTGTGACGGGCGTGATCAAGCTGTTGAAGGAGCTGATGCACCAGCATGCGGACAAGCTGGAGTTCGAAGAGGCCGAGGAATTGCGCGAGAAGATCGAACGTCTGGAATCGTATCGGGCCAAGAGCATCGTGGTGAACCCGGACATCGGGGATGTGGATGTGTACGGGCTGGCCGGCGACACCAGTGGGTTGTGCGTGAACTACATGCGCGTGATCGACGGCGCGGTGGTGCACGGCATCACCATCGAACTGAAGCGACGGTTGGATGAGACCGAGCAGGAGCTGTTGCAACTGGCCATCGCGGAACTACGCCAGCGCTATCAGAGCAACGCTTCGGAAGCCATCGTGCCTTTCGATCCGGGGATCGAGGTGCCTGGCGTCCACTTCACCGTTCCGCAACGCGGCGACAAGAAGCAACTGCTCGAACTCTGCGAACGCAACGCCCAGTTCTTCTTCCTCGACAAGCAGAAGCAGGAGAAGCTGGTGGACCCAGAGGCCGCCACCAACCGGATCCTGGAGCAATTGAAGCAGGACTTGCGGCTGCCCTCGTTGCCGGTGCACATCGAGTGCTTCGACAACAGCAACACGCAAGGCACTGATCCGGTGAGCGCCTGTGTGGTTGTCCGTGATGCGAAGCCGAGCAAGAAGGACTACCGCCACTTCAACATCCGCACGGTGGTCGGGCCCGATGACTTCGCCAGCATGGAAGAAGCCGTGGAGCGCCGTTACAGCCGCATGCTCCGCGAAGGCGAACCGCTACCCCAACTCATCGTCATCGACGGAGGAAAAGGCCAGCTCAGTTCAGCGATGAACAGCATCATGCGGCTCGGCTTGCGTGGGAAGGTGGCCGTGATCGGCATTGCGAAGAAGCTGGAGGAGATCTACTTCCCGGATGACCCCGTTCCGCTGCACATCGACAAGCGCAGCTCCTCCCTGCGGGTGATCCAGCACATGCGCAACGAAGCGCACCGCTTCGGCATCACGCACCACCGCAGCAAGCGGGGCAAGCGCGTGGTGCGCACGGCATTACAGGAGATCCCCGGCATCGGTCCCGAAACGGCGCGCAAGCTCCTCGTACGTTTCGGCAGCATCAAGGGCATCCAGGAAGCGGCGGTGAACGACCTGATCGCCGAAGTGGGCGAACGGAAGGCGGCGTTGTTGAAGGAGAAGCTGAGCGCACTGTGAGTTCCTTGGTCACCCTCCTCCTCCCCTTCCGCAATGCGACGGGAACACTTGATGCCGCGATCGCCAGCATCGTTGCGCAGACCTTTTCGGACTGGACCCTCCTGCTGATCGATAACGCAAGTGAGGATGGAGGACCGGCGATCGCACAGGGTTGGTGTGAAAGAGACCCGCGCATTCTCTTGGTCAAAGAGCCACAGGTCGGCATCGCGCACGCCTTGAACACCGGTCTGCAACACGCGTCCACACCGCTGGTCGCTCGGATGGATGCGGATGATGTGTGCCACCCGGAACGACTAGCGCGACAAGTGGCTTACCTCAATGAACATCCGGAGATCGGTGTGCTCGGGACAAGAACGGTCTTCGCCTCAACAGTGGAGAAGAGCAGTGGCATGGCCTGGTATGTGGGTTGGCAGAACGCGATCCTTACACCGCATGAGCATTACGTGAAGCGCTTTGTGGATGCACCGCTCGCCCATCCAACGGTGATGGTCCGTCGTGAACTGATCGAGCAATAGGGCGCGTACAGCACTGAGCCGCTTCCGGAGGACCATGAGCTTTGGTTGCGCTGGATGGAAGCCGGTGTGCGCTTCGCGAAGCTCCCTGAGGAACTGCTCACCTGGCACGACCACCCGCACCGCCTGAGCCGCACGCACGAACACTACAGCATCGACGCCTTCTTCCGTACGAAAGCGAAGTGGATCGCACGCTGGCTGGCTCGCACGTTGAACGGTCGACCGGTGATCATCGCCGGAACGAGCGGCTTGTGTCAGGCCCGTGTGGCACTTCTTGAAGCCGAGGGCGTCAGGGTCTCCGCCTACACGGATGTGCGTCACCGGAAAGTGCCGGGCTACGCCTTCATCCCGCACGAAGCGTTACCGTCCGCTGGAGAGGCCTTCATCGTCTCCTTCATCTCACAGCGCGGAACCGGAGATCGGATTGCTGAGTTCCTTTCCTCGCGCGGCCTGGTGGAAGGTGTGGACTTCATTCTCGCGGCCTAGTTGGAGTACCTTTCCTGCATGCCCATCACGCCCAGCACACCGGAGGAGATGGCACTTCGCTATGAAGCGCTGCGAAGGCACTTCGAAAGCGGAGCCACGCGCGCGTATGCTGCGCGACGGGATGCGTTGAAGTCGCTTGGCAAGGCTTTGCGGGAACATGAGCCCGAGGTGCTGGAGGCCATGCACTTGGACATGCGCAAACCAACCTTCGAGGCTTACATGAGCGAGTTGGGGTTGGTGCACGCCGAGATCCGCAACACGCTCAAGCACCTGAAGGAATGGATGCGGCCCGAGCGCGTGCCGACACCGCTGGCCTTGCAAGTGGCCGAGAGTTTCATCCACCGCGCACCGCTCGGCGTGGTGCTCATCATCGGACCGTGGAACTATCCGGTGCAGCTCATCCTTGCGCCCCTCATTGGAGCCATCGCCGCAGGGAACTGTGCGTTGGTGAAACCCAGCAACGAGGCGCCGCATACATCGGCGGTGATCGAGCGGATCCTCACCAAGGTCTTCGAACCGGGGCATGTTGCGGTGGTACAGGGCCCCGGCAGCTTGGTGGGCCCGCAGCTTATCGAACGTTTCCGCTTCGACCACATCTTCTTCACCGGAAGTCCGGGTGTTGGAAGGAAAGTGGCAGCTCTGGCCGCACCCACGTTGACGCCCGTGACCCTGGAGCTCGGCGGCAAGAGCCCCGCGATCGTGGATCGCCATGCCGATGTGGATTCCGCAGCGCGTCGCATTGCCTGGGCCAAGTATTTCAATGCCGGACAGACCTGCATCAGCCCGGATCATGCCTTGGTCCACGAGGATGTGATGGAGGCGTTCCTAACGGCTTTCGCAAAGCACGTGAAGCGGTTCTTCGGCGATGCCCCTCAGCAGAGCCCGCACTTCGCCCGCATCATCAACGACAGGCGGTTCGCCGTGTTGTCGAGCTACCTGGACCAAGGAACTGTGCGCCTTGGCGGAACCAGTGATGCCGCCGACCGTTACATCTCGCCAACAGTGCTTTCCGACATTGCGTTGGACAGCCCTGTGATGCGGGAAGAGGTCTTCGGACCGATCCTGCCGGTGATCCCTTGGAAGGAAAAGGAAGAGGTACTTGCGATCGTACGTCGCAACCCATTTCCGTTGTCCACCTACATCTTCACCAACGACCGCTCAACGGAACGCTTCTTCGTGAACCATGTCGCGTACGGTGGTGGCTGTGTGAACCACTGCATGTTGCACTTCGGTAACGAGAGGCTCCCCTTCGGCGGCATCGGGAACAGCGGCCAGGGGCACTACCATGGGCGGTACTCCTTCGAGCGGTTCTCGCATGCGAAGGGCATCGTTCGCAGCAGCACTTGGATCGACCCCGGCGTGCAGTATCCGCCCTACAGCCACCTGAAGGAAAAGGTATTGCACTGGGTGCTGGGCTGACTCCTTGGTGACGGAGGTCACGGTGCATCGACTGCGGGACCGGTCTCTTTGTTCCCCATCCCGCTCCATCCACCATGCGATTCTGGTCAACCGCCCTCTTCTGTCTTCCTGTTACCGTTATCGCTCAAGACCTGGGCACTCGGAACGTGGTCCTTCAGGAGATCACCCTTCCGGGTATGCCCGGCTTACAATCCTTCGCATGGGGTCAGCACCAAGGTCAGTGGTTCCTGGTCGGCGGGCGCACGGATGGACTGCACCGACGCCAGCCTCCCTTTGCTTTCCTGGCTGCGGATAACAACACGAACGTGTATGTGGTGGATCCCGCAACACAACAGGTATGGTCCGCAAGCCTCAACACCCTTCCGACGAACCTGAAGGAGCAGTTGCAAAGCACCAATATGGAGTTCGAACAGCGTGACAGCACGCTTTACTGTGCGGGGGGCTACGGCTACTCATCAACGGCGGCCGACCACATTACCTACCCTTACTTGACCGCTATTGACCTGCCCGGCGCAATGGACGCGATCCGTACCGGACAATCCATCGTACCCTACTTCCGGCAGCTCAACGATGCGCGCATGGAAGTGACCGGTGGCCAGATGCGGCTCCTGCACGATCGGTTCCATCTGGTCGGCGGACAGCGCTTCATCGGGCGTTACAACCCGATGGGTCCGGACTTCGGTCCCGGCTTCATCCAGGAATACACCAATGCCATTCGGCGATTCGATATCAACGATAACGGGGTGGATCTTGTCATTGCGGACTACGCGGAGGAGGTGGACACCGTCAACTTGCATCGCCGCGACTACAACATGCTGCCGCAGATCAAGCCCGACGGAAGCGAGGGGCTAACGGTCTTCAGCGGTGTGTTCCAATACGGACAGGACCTCCCCTGGCTGAACACCGTGGACATCAGTGACTCCGGATACACGGTGGTGCCCGCGTTCGAACAGTTACTGAACCAGTACCACACGGCGCATGCCGCCCTGTATGATAGCACGGCGAACATCATGCACTCGCTTTTCTTCGGCGGTATTGGCCGGTACTACTTCAATGGAGGCACGCTCATGGACGACCAGAACGTACCGTTCGTGAACACGATCAGCTTGGTCAGTCGCGACGGGAATGGATCCTTGGAGGAAGCCGCCATTGGAGAGATGCCGGCCCTGCTCGGGGCAAGCGGGGAGTTCATCCCCCTTCCCGGCACGCCCCAGCATACGAAGGACATCATTCGTCTCGATGAACTGGCCGGTGATACCGTACTTATCGGCCATGTCGTAGGGGGAATAGAAAGCTCAGCCCAGAACATTTTCTTCGTGAACACGGGTGTGCAGAGCGATGCTACCATGCGGATCTTCCAAGTTCACCTTGTGAATCCCGGTGCCGTCAGCGTTCCCGAACAGCCCCGGGAAAGCAACGGCTTATCGATCATCAACAGCGGGTCCGACCTTCAGGTATCGATCACACTGGAGACCGCGAGCTCCGTGCAACTGACCATTTCCGATAGTTCCGGTCGTATCGTACGAACGCTTGTGAACGGCCCACTGGTCAGTGGTCAGCACACCTTTCATAGCGACATCAGTGAATTGGCATCAGGGAGCTATCTGATCCACTTATCCGGTGCCGGGTCCCAGAAGACCGAGCGTTTCGTGCACTAGACGTAGAGCATGGACGGAGCGTTGGGCGATGGTCGTCATGCCTTCCCATTACCTTGCGGCCACATGAAGCCCCTGATCACCCTTGCGCTCGTGGCCTCCTTCCTACAGGCAGACACGTTGCACGCCCAAGACGTTCTCGACAAGATCGCCAAGGAGTCCTGCGGCTGTGCCAGCGACCTGGACACCACCGCCAACGCCGAACAGCGCAACGTTCAGTTGGGCCTGTGCATGCTGCAGAGCGCTTCGCCCTACCAGAAGGAACTGAAGAAGAAGTACGGCATCGACCTGAACGACCTCGAGAACCAGGGCGAACGCTTCGGTCAGTTGATCGGCATGCGACTCGCCGTCCACTGCCCCGAGTTCGTCGCACTGATGGCCCGCATGAGCGCCGAGAGTGAAGCAGAGGAACCGCCGCCCGCCGAAGCTTCCTTCAGCACCATGGAGGGTGCTCTGACCACAGTGAAGAGCGGACAGTTCCTAACACTGGTCGTGAAGAAAGAGGATGGATCCTCACAAGAGCTTCTGCTGCTCGAACATGCGGAAGGGGTGCAGCAAGTGCTGAGCCGCCCGGACCAAGGTCGTGGCACCGTGGGAAGCTGGTCCTATGCGATCCAGGACCTGTTCGACCCGGTGAGCCGTAGCTACCGCCCATTCTATGTTGTTAAAGGCGTAGAAGCGAAGCCCTAAGCAAGCAAGCGCTCAGCGCGCTTAGGCCGCAGTCGGTCTCGTATCAGGATCAGATGCACCTCGTCGCACTCCAGTGTAGCGATGCAGCCCGCACCCGAGGGTGTGTGCCAGGCATTGCGTTCCGTGATGCCTTCGCGCTCGCAGAACTCATGCACGTGCTTGACGAAGTGCTCGGCGGTGGGCACCGCATCGGGGCCGAAGAAGTCCCAGTGAAAGCGGAGGGTGGGCATCAGGCCAGACGATCGCTGAGCAAACGCATCTCCATCACGGGCGCCATCTTTTCATAGAGCATGCGGTAGGTGCTCTCGGTGATCGGCATGTCCACCTTGAACTTGCTGTTGATCTCGTGCACGCACTTCACCGCGTAGTAGCCTTCGGCCACCATGTTCATCTCCATCTGCGCGGCGCGCACGCTATAGCCCTTGCCCACCATGGTCCCGAACTCGCGGTTGCGGCTGAAGGTGGAATAGGCTGTCACCAGCAGATCACCGAGGTAGGCGGGCTCGTTGATGTCCCGGTCGATCGGGTGCACGGCCTTGACGAAGCGCGCGATCTCCTGGATCGCGCGGCTCACGAGCACCGCCCGGAAGTTGTCGCCATAGCCCAGGCCTACGCTGATGCCCGCACACACGGCGACCACGTTCTTGAGGATGGCCCCGTACTCGGTACCGTAGATGTCGTCGCTGAGCGTGGTCTTCAGGAAGCGGCCGTTGAGCGCGGTGCTCATCATCTTTGCCGTGTCGGTGTTCTGACAAGCGATGGTGAGGTAGCTGAGGCGTTCCATGGCCACCTCTTCCGCATGGCAGGGGCCGCAGATCACGCCGAAGTCGTTCTCCTTCACCCCCCAATGCTGGAACAGGTATTCCCCCACGATCTGGTTCGTCTCCGGCACAATGCCCTTCACGGCACTGAACAGGGTCTTGCCCTTCAGCTCTGACGGGTCGAGCTGATCCATCGAAGCCTTGAGGAAGGCGCTGGGCACGGCGATCACCAGCACATCGGCGTTCTTCACCACCGCATGGATGTCGCTGCTCATGGCAAGGCGTGACACATCGAACTGCGCGGCGCTGATGTAGTCCGGGTTGTGCCCGTAGGTGGTGATGTGCTTGATGGTGGCGTCGCGGCGCACCCACCAGCCGACCTGTTCGGCGTTGCTGCTTAACAACTTCACCAAGGCCGTGCCCCAGGACCCTGCGCCGATCACAGCGATGCGTGGTGTGCTCATCAGAAGGTCACTTGTTTCTCGATCTCCTGTCCCTGGCGCAGCACCTTCACAGGTGCCGTGTCGCCCTTCTCGAACGCGCCAAGTGCCTTCATGTAGCTCATCATATCGGTGACCTCCAGCTGGCCGATACGCACAACGATGTCGCCGACCACCAGACCTGCGACCGCGGCGGGCTTCCCGTCCGTGAGCCCATCGATGCGCATGCCCTTGCCATCGTACATGTAGTCCGGGACCACGCCCAAGGTCACCTTGAAACGGGGAGCTTTCTCGGTGTTCACCTCCTGTGTTTGAGTGAAGGTCAACTTGCCGTCATCGTTCAAGGCCGTGATCAGGCTTTCGATGTAGCGCACGGTGCGCAGCATACCGTCGTAGTTGATCTTGTCCTCATCGTCACTGGGCTTGTGGTAGTCCGCGTGCGTACCGCTGAAGAAGTGGATCGCAGGAATGTTCTGCAGGTAGAAGCTGGTATGATCACTGGGACCGATGCCGCCATCCGTTGTCTTCAACTTGAAGCCACCGACCTTGACCCGTTGCAATTCCGCCCAGGTCGGCGAAGTGCCAACGCCGTTGATGCCCATGGCGTTCGATGTATCCACGCGCCCCACCATGTCCAGGTTGATCATGTAGTTGAGGCGTTCTATCGGCGGGGTGGGATGCTTGGTCCAGTAGTTCGAACCGTAGAGCCCCTTCTCCTCCCCGCTGAAGGCGATGAAGAGGTAGTTGTTGGCTCGGGTCTCATCCATTTCCACCAGGTCGCGCGCCAGTTGCAGGATCGCCGCCACGCCGCTCGCATTGTCATCGGCACCGTTGTGGATCGCTGGCTCCCCGCGGTAGAGTGAACCTTCATCGCCGAAGCCCAGGTGGTCGTAGTGCGCGCCGATCACCACCACGTTGGGCTTGCCATTGTCGATCAAGCCCACCACGTTGTGCCCTATGCGTTGCGGGTGCTGGATATCGACGCTTACCGAAACAGGGTTGCCATCCTGACCGAGCTTCTGCAGACCCTTCTTCGTCAAGAAGATGACCGGCACAGCACAGGCTTCCTCTTTGGCAGAAAGGCGTTCCTTCGGGTCTTCCGCCTTCGGGTCCTCGTTGTAGAGGATCACGGCATTGGCCCCGTGCTTGATGGCATTGTCGATGCGGCCGCGCAGGTCGTTGTAGGCCACGAACTTGGAGTGCGGGTGAATGCCATCGGGCGAGCTCACGGAAAAGGCCACGGCACGGTCCTTCGCATCGACGCCTTCGTACTCGTTACGCCCGAGCTCCGGTGCTTCAATGCCGAACTCCAAGCGTAGCAACTTGGTGAAGACCTGGTTGCTGCCGGACGAGCTGAGCGGGTAGTAGTCCTCGTGGATCACCAGCTTCTTGCGTCCGATCTGCAACGCGTTCTTCGGACCCAGCTCGGGTGTGGCGGAGAAGGTGAAGGATTGGATGTAGGTGGCGCTATCGCCATAGGGCATCAGGCCGATGCTCCCGAACTTCTGCCCGATGTAGGTGTAGGCGAGCTGCTCACCGCGCGTCCCCGTCTCACGCCCTTCGAGCAGGTCGCTGGCGAGGTATTGCACGTCATACTTCATCTGGTCGCGCGCGTCCGTGTCGGACATCAACTGCGCAGTGGCGGAAAGCGCGCTCGCGAGGAGGATCGCGGCGAAGAGCGTTCGTTTCAACATGGTCGTAGAGGCCGCCAAAGGTAGGCTTCGGGGGTCGGGCGGGAAGCGCACCTTTGTGGCACCATGCGCATCCTTCTGCCCCTCTTCATTCTGGTCTCGCTTTTCACCTCTTGCACGGGCAATGGCGGCCGAACAGAACACCGTGCACGACCTCCTGTGCCTCAAAGCTGGGGCGATGAACGTCTCCTGGCCGTGCTCGACGCCCAGGACCACCGGAACACCGAAGCACTATGTGCCTTACTGAAGGACAGTTCCGCGACGGTCCGCGCGGCGGCGGCGATGGCTTTCGCCTCCGTTCAGGACAGTGCAGCCGCTTCGTGCCTCATCACAGCACTGACCGACACGAGCACGATGGTGCGCATCAACGCGGCCTTTGCTCTGGGCCTGGTGGCGGACAGTGCCTCTCTCGCCGAGTTGAATAAGGCCGCGGACCGGGAGAAAGAGCAAGTCGCCGTACAGTCCATGATGGAGGCCGGCTTCCGCGCGGAGCTGGTGCTGCGCAAGCACGATGCCACCTGGTTCATCAGCTATCTCCAGAGCAGGAACCGGGATGTCCGCACGCGAGCAATGCAGTCCCTCGCGCGGCTGCCGAAGGAAGAGCTTGCGCCTGTGGCGAACGACATCCTGCACGCCGCAAGCGTTGAACGGGACCCGGCAGTGCGCATGTTCCTGGTGGGTGCGCTGAAGTCCAATGCCACGAAGGTGGTCACGGACACCTTGACCACGCTCGCCTTGAGCGACAGCCTGCCGATGATACGCATTGCAGCGCTGCGCGCGCTCGGTGCGAACAAGAACAAGGCCCTGGCCACCTTCTTCCTGGAACGCCTGAACGATGGCGACGTGGGTGTGCAACAGACGGCATTGGAGCAACTGCAAGGCATCGAAGGTCCGCTGGACGGCGATGCGATCTGGAAGACCGCACAGGAGCATGCCGACTACTCGATCAAGCTGCCGCTGTACGGGCTGGTGATGAAGCACGGCAACGCACAAACGCGCATGGTATGCAGCTCATTGATGCAGAGCCTATCCCACCAGGACCTGGGGCCTTACTGGAACGCGGCGTTGGTCAGCGCTCTAGGCCCCACCATAGCGCAGGACTCATTGCTGGTGCTGATACGATCGAGTCGGCCTGCAGTGGAAAGGCAAGCAGCCCTAGTAGCATGGTTCGACGCCGAGAACCTTGCGCTCAAAGAGATCAACAAGGAAGCGTATGACCGCTGGTTAGCCGGTTTCATGCAGAACGTATTGGGCACCCAGGATGCCGGGCTCATCGCGGCGGTTTGCGAGAAACTGGTCGAGCAGGATCCGACGTTCCTGAAATTGTTGCTGACAGAGCCAATAGTATCGTCACTCCGCCAAGCCCTTCACCCGATCCGTGACCTGGAAACGCTTCAGTACCTCGACCAGGCGATCGCCAAGCGCGATGGCCTCGATGCTCCGGCACACAAGTCCCTGCCTTTCAACCACCCTATCGACCTGGCGCGCCTACGCACCTTGAAGCAAGGCCAGCAATACCGCATCAACACCGCGAAAGGCGAGATCATCCTCGCACTGGAACCGGAGAACGCGCCGGGCAGCTGCGTGGCCTTCGATTCACTGGTCACCGCGGGTTACTACAACGGCAAGGCCTTCCACCGCGTGATCCCCAACTTCGTGGCCCAAGGCGGTTGCCCGCGCGGCGATGGCTACGGCGGCATGCCGTGGACGCTGCGCACCGAGATCGGTCCGCAGGGTTTCGTGGAAGGCGCCGTGGGCCTGGCCTCCGCCGGTCACGATACCGAGAGCTGCCAGTTCTTCATCATGACCGCCGCGGCTCCGCACCTCGATGGGCGCTACACACGCTTCGCGCATGTGGTTAGCGGGATAGATGTGGCCCAGCGACTGCAGGTGGGGGATGGAATGCAGCGGGTGGAACGGATACCCTAAAGTCCCACAGGCGCACTGAGCAACGCCGAAGTCGTAGGCCGCAGAGCGCAACGCAACCGAGGAGACGAAGGACCGTCTGCGCTGACTACCCCCGATGCGCCGCAAGCAACTGGTTCAGCAGGTCGGCGAGCTCGTGGTGCTTATAACCGTAGTTGTCGGATAACGCACCGTGATAGCCCACCAGCGCTTCGGACAGCAGTGACGCCCGGCGCCAGCGCTTCCGCACATGGGAACCGGCCTTGAAACGTATACCCACCAGCCGGTGCCGTTGCCGGAAGGGCCCGTGCCACTGGGTCCACTCGGCAACCCCGAAACGTTCGATGTCGCCCCAGGCGATGAAGTGGCGCCTGTACATCGCTGTCTGGTAGAGCCCCTTGGAAGTGACCACCACACGCGATGAGCCCGGGATCAACTGAACAATAGCGACAACTACCACAAGACTGAAAAACACTAAGCAGAACCACCCCGTTCCAACACGGGCAGCGTCATCGGGATCATTGATCATCAACCATCCTCCGCCAGCGAGCACAAGCCCGATGGCCAAAACCCCCAACCATTTCCACGGACGCGGGGTCAGAACCAACAAGGGGTGTTCGATACCGGCCATGCTGCGGCAAAGTAGCGCAGGCATGACGCCTGCTCTATAAGGATCCACTAGAACAGGCAAGGTGCCTGTTCTACTATTCGAACTTCTCCGGCCGCATCTGTGGGAACAGCAGCACCTCCTGGATCGCAGGGTTGTCGGTGAGCAGCATCACGAGGCGGTCCATGCCGATGCCGATGCCTGAGGTGGGCGGCATGCCGTACTCCAGTGCACGCAGGAAATCCTGGTCGATGAACATGGCCTCATCGTCGCCGCGCTCCATCAACTTCAGCTGTTCCTCGAAGCGCTCGCGCTGATCGATGGGGTCGTTGAGCTCGCTGTAAGCGTTGCCCACCTCGAAGCCGGCCACATAGAGCTCGAAGCGTTCGGTGAGACGCTCATCATCCCGGTGCTTCTTGCAGAGCGGGCTCATCTCCAGCGGGAAGTCCATTACAAAGGTGGGCTGCACCAGGTGGGGCTGCACCAGTGCGCTGAAGAGCTCGTCGATCAACTTGCCCTTGCCCATGGCCGCGGTGATCTCGATACCGTGCTGTTTGCACAGTTCACCGATGGTGCGCTCGTCCGCGTTCAGCACGTCCACGCCGGTCTTCTCTTGGATGGCCCCGCACATGGTGATGCGTTGGAAGGGCGCACCGAAGTCGATGGCCTTGCCCTGGAACTGCGCAGTGGGTGAACCGTTAGCAGCAGTGGCCACTTTCTTGAACACGCCCTCGATGAAGTCCATCATCCAGCGGTAGTCCTTGTAGGCCACATAGAGCTCCATGATGGTGAACTCCGGGTTGTGCGTGCGGTCCATGCCCTCATTACGGAAGTTCCGGCTGAACTCGAACACGCCGTCGAAGCCGCCCACGATGAGGCGCTTGAGGTAGAGCTCGTTCGCGATGCGCAGGAAGAAGGGCACGTCCAACGCGTTGTGGTGCGTGGCGAAGGGCCGGGCGGCGGCGCCACCGGGAATAGGCTGCAGGACGGGCGTATCCACCTCCAGGTAACCGGCATCCTGAAAACTGGCGCGCATGGCGTTGAAGATGCGTGTGCGCTTCAGGAAGGTCTCCTTCACGCCGGGGTTCACCACCAAGTCCACGTAGCGCATGCGGTAGCGCTGCTCGGGGTCGGTGAGCGCATCGTGCACGTTGCCTTGGTCGTCGGTCTTCACCACGGGCAGGGGGCGCAAGGCCTTGCTCAGGACGGTGATCTCCTTCACGTGCAGCGTCAGTTCCCCGGTCTGCGTGCGGAACATGAAGCCCTTCACTCCGATGAAGTCGCCCAGGTGCAGGAGCTTCTTGAAGACCTCGTTGTACAGGGTCTTGTCCTCGCCGGGGGCGATCTCGTCGCGGTTGATGTAGATCTGTTGGTCGCCCGTGGCATCGCGCAGCACGGCGAAGCTGGCCTTGCCCATGATGCGCACGCTCATCAGTCGGCCGGCGAGCACCACATTGGCTTCGGGCTGTTGTCCTTCGGCATGGGTGGCCACTTCGTGGAACAGCTCCTTCACCTGCCTCACCGAATGGCTCACATGGAATTCGGCGGCGGGGAAGGGGTCGATACCGAGTGCGCGGAGCTTGTTCAGCGCTTCGCGGCGGATCAGTTCTTGTTCGGAAGGGGCGTGGGACATGGCCTGGGCGGGAAATGGGCTGCGAAGATACCTGACGGGTCGGAGCGTAAAGGCGCAACCCCCACGGCACCAACTCCGTATCACGCGTCTACTTTTGACCCAGTTGCAACCACACCCATGTACAACCTGATCGACGCGTTCCCCCGACAACTGAAAGAAGCAATGGAGATCGGCCGCAAGGCTGAGCTGAAAGCCGCTGGCGGCCCCTACAGCAATGTGGTGGTGACCGGCCTGGGCGGCAGCGGCATCGGCGGGCGCATCGCGGCGCAACTGGTGCACAAGGAGGCCAAGTGCCCCATCGAGGTCTACAACAACTACTACCTGCCGGGCTACGTGAACCACAAGAGCCTGGTCATCGCCTGCAGCTACAGCGGCAACACCGAGGAGACCCTCGCCGCCATGGAGCAGGCACTGAGCAAGGGTGCCCGGGTGGTGGTGATCACCAGCGGTGGCACCATGTTGGACATCGCCAAGGCGAAAGGCCTCGACCACATCGTGATCCCGGGCGGTAATCCACCGCGCACTATGCTGGCCTATTCGCTGGTGCAACAGTTCTTCGTGCTGCACCACTTCGGCATCATCGGCGACGGCTTCGAAGGCGCGATCAAGACCGCGGCCCAGATGCTGGAGCACGACAAGGAGGACATCAAGAAAGCGGCGATGGAGCTCACGGAAAAGCTCGTCGGCAAGCGCTTGGTGATCTACAGCGAAGCCAACACCGAGGCCGTGAGCATCCGTTTCCGGCAGCAGGTGAACGAGAACAGCAAGGAGCTCTGCTGGCACCACGCCATCCCCGAGATGAACCACAACGAACTGGTGGGTTGGGCCGGTGGCAGCAGTGATGTGGCCGTGGTGATCTTCCGTCACAAGGAGGACCATGAACGCACCCAGATGCGCATGGAGATTAACAAGGCCGTTTTCGCCAAGTACACACCGCACGTCCACGAAGTGTGGAGCAAGGGCGATACCGCCTTCGCACGTCAGCTCTTCCTGATCAGCCTAGGCGATTGGGTGAGCTACTACTGGGCCGAGAAGAAAGGTGTGGACCCCACGGAGATCGCCGTGATCAACATGCTGAAAGGCAAGCTGGCTGAAGTGAAGTAAGCGGCAAGCGACAAGTTGGCGAGCGGCGAGTGGGCTTATGCCCGTTTGCCGCTCGTCGCTTTAGAACTCGCCGCTTCTTGCAGCACCTTTGCACCCGTGCGACAAGTTCATTTCCAAGACCTCGGCCTCGTCGACTACGCTGCGGCGTGGGACTACCAGACCAAGCTCTTCCAGGCCACCATCGACCGGAAGATCGCGAACCGGAACCTGCCCGAAGACCAACAGGTGCCCACCGAGGACCACCTGCTCTTCGTGGAACACCCGCACGTCTACACGTTGGGCAAGAGCGGCAAGCAAAGCCACCTGCTGCTGAACGAAGCGGAAATGCGGGAGAAGGGAGTTCAGTTCTTCCCCATCGACCGCGGCGGCGACATCACCTACCATGGCCCAGGGCAGATCGTCGGCTACCCGATCTTCGACATGGACCACCACTTCACGGACATCCACCGCTTCCTGCGCACCCTGGAAGAAGCGGTGATCGGCACGCTCGAAGCGTACAGCATCAAAGCCGGTCGGATCGAAGGGCTCACCGGCGTGTGGCTGGACTGGGAAGATCCGTTC
>JADZGG010000326.1 GCA_020854015.1 Flavobacteriales bacterium | reverse complement strand
GATCATGAGTGCGCCGGTGTAACCTGCGGCGGGCACTACTTGTGTACGGTGGCAGCGCGTGGCCATGCGTCGGTCGTGCATCCCGAGCGGCTGGGCGTACGTGGTGGCAAGACCATCATCTGCAACCGGCAACTGCTGGTGGCCAACGCGTTCGAGGAACTGGTGCAGCAGCGTTTCCCCAGCATCCACTCGGTGATCCGCCGGAACTACGATCGCGTCGGCGAGCGGGTGGTACGCCATTACCACCTGCTGGACCGAAAGTGGGTCTCGGATGTGGTGCACGTAGCGATGAAGCCGCTGGAGTGGTTCTTCGTCCTGGTGCTCTACACCTTCGACCGGCATCCCGAACGAAGGATCGCTGTGCAATACCTTTCGGTACACGAGCGCCGATGCATCGCCGACCAACTCTCCGAACAGCCGTGATCCGGCGTACGCTCTTCACCATGCTGTTGCTGTGCCTGCTGGTTGGCCAGGCCGCAGCGAACATGGCCTCCCCGGAGATCAATGGGTCGAAGGGTGCCGCTCCGCTGGTGAGCCGCCAGCTCGATGTACTGAGCGAGACCTTGCACATCCGCGCCTTCGGCAGGCTCGATAGTGCAGAGGTTCATGCCAGTTACCGAATCTCGGCCCCTCCCGGCGTCCATGGGTCACTTCCACTGCTCTTCGTGGCGATGGACATCCATGACGTGTTGCGCGTGTTCTATGATGGTCGACCGGTAGCGCTTGAAGCCTTGAACACGGCAGACTTTGCGAGCTTTCTCGACCCGGAGAAAGGACGAGAAGAAGAGGTTGTCGTGGACTTCTGGGGTGGCAACGGTGGCTGGGTCTATGGCGTGAAAGACCTGCAAGCCTTCACCTTGGATATCACTCCGGGTGAGCATACCGTGGACGTGTACTACACGGCCTCTCCTTGGATCGATCGGGGGGATTGGATCCGAGAGACGAGCATCCGCTATTCCCTTTCACCAGCACGGCATTGGAAGAGCTTCGGCCCATTGGAGATCGTTGTGGACGTGCCGGAGGCCGACGGCCTGTTCCGGACCACATTGAAGGCGCCCATGGACGGAAGCCTGCCCGGTCGCGCTGTGTGGCGTTTCACGGAGATCCCTGCGGACCACATCGCGATCGCATTCACCCCCAGCGTTGATGCGTCGGCGCGACTGCTGATGGGACTTAGCCCCTTCGGCCTTGCCCTGGCTGTAGGGGCCTTGCTGCTGCTGTTGCACATCCGTTGGATGCACCGCTTCCGCGTGAACGGGAACCGGGGCCGCTCCATGCCGCTTGTCATTGGGGCCTTGCTGGCTCCGCTGGGTTTCCTGATCGCCTTCCTGTTCAGTTACGACCTCATCGACATGGCCATCGGGCCGGATGCCGGGCGGTTCCATGGCTACACGTTCATGTACCTGTTGCTCTACCCGGTCATCATGCCGTTGTACGCGCTGGGGTGCTCGTTGCTGGACCGCTTTTGGAAGAGACGCTATGCAGGGGAAGTGGAAGAGGTCAGCGCGTGAGCGGCGGCGATCTCGCCCCTACTGCACCACCACCTCCGTCCGCCGGTTGAGCGCACGGCCTTCCTCGGTGTCGTTGGTGGCCATGGGCTTCGTTTCACCGTAGCCCTTGGCTGTAATGCGCGCGGCCTCGATGCCCTTCTTCACCAGGAAGTCGCGCACCGCGTTGGCGCGCTGATCGCTCAGCTTCAGGTTGTCAGTATCGGAGCCTGCATTGTCAGTGTGGCCGCCCACTTCGATCTTCAAGGTCGGGTTCACGAACATCAGCTTCACGAGCTTGTCCAGTTCCACGTTGCTCTGCGGCAATAACTCAAAGCTGGCCGTGTTGAAGAACACGTTGCGCAAGGCGATGTGCGCGTCCTTCTTTAGCGGTGACATCGGCACATCGAGCGTGAAGGGCTTGGTGACCGTGCCTTCGCCCTGTACCGCGTAGTTCTGGGAGAAGAAGAGGTAGCCCTCCAGTCCGGCGTTGAGCGCGTAATCCCTGCTGGTGGGGAGGCAGACAAGGAACTCGCCGGTGCTCGGATCACTGTAAGCAGCCGTGGCCAGTGCGCCAGTGGACAGGTCGTACAGCATCACATCCGCCTCCAGTGCGGCCTTGGTCTCCTTGTCGTAAACCTTGCCGCGCACGAAGCTCACCGCGTTGGGGCGCACCTGCTGGTACAGCTCGAAGCTGTAGAGATCGAGGTCGCCTTGTCCACCCGGACGGTCACTGGCGAAGTAGGCGAGCTTACCGTCGGCGCTTACGAGCAGGCTGTTCTCGTCGGCGTTCGTGTTGATGGGGTAGCCGAGGTTCTGCGGCTTGCTCCAAGTGCTGTCCTCCTGAAGCCTGCTCACGAAGATGTCGAGCCCACCCATGCCGGCATGCCCATCGCTGCTGAAGAACAACGTGCGGCCATCAGGGTGGATCTGGGGACTCTCTTCCTGCATCGGTGTGTTCACCTGGCCTTTCACTTTCTCGGGCTTGCTGAAGGAACCATCATCCTGAAGGCGACACATGTAGATGTCCATGCCCTTCACACCATCACGCATGCGCTGGCCACGGACGAAGTAGAGGGAGCGGCCGTCGCTGCCCATGCTAGGCTGGCTTTCCCAGGCGCGGGAGTTCACGGGCGTTCCGAGGTTCTCCGGTTTGGTCCACCGATCGCCGATGCGGCGGCTGATGAAGAGGTCGCAGCTGCCCAGGCCTTTCAGACCGCCGCCGTACATGCCATCATCGCCAGCACACTTCGTGAACACGATGAAGCGACCATCCGGCGTAAGCGTCCCGGCGCCTTCGTTGAACTGGCGCATGTTCACATTGGGTACGGGTTCGCCCTTGGTCCAAGCACCTCCCTGCGCACGGTGGCTCACGAAGAAATCCTCCTGCATGCCATACGGCTGTGCTTCCGGATCGGTGACGCGACGCGTATAGATCAATGTGGAATCATCCGCCGTGATGCAAGGGTAGTACTCGGGGTCGGTGGTGTTGATGTTCGGTCCCAGGTTCTTCGGCTCGAAAGGCACGGGGTTCTTGATGGACTCCGCGGCGAAGAGGCAGTTGGCGATGCCCAATTCCGCGCGATCGCGGCGTTGCTCTTCGTTCTCCAGCTTCAAGTAATCCCGGTAGTGCTGTTCAGCACTGGTGAATTGCTGGTTGCGGAACTCAATGTCCGCCAGGTGCAGGTAGGCGTTGGGGAAGTACCCGGGCAGAATGGCCAGGGCTTCACGGTAATAGGCCATGCTCTCCGCATCCTTGCCTTGCATGTCGTACAGCTCAGCCAGGGTGTAGCGCGGTTCCACGAAATGGTCGTCGAAGGCGGCGGCCTTCTTCAGGTTGCTCTCTGCACAGGCCCATTTCTGCATGCGCATGCACTCGCCGCCCTCCTCGTACAGTTTGATGGCGCGTGACTCCTTGGTGGTGTAGCTACCAGGCTGAGCAATGGCTGCAGTGGGTCTTAGGCAGAAGCACATCGCAGCGGAGAAGAAGACGATCTGCCAACTGCGGATAGCCAACTGCGCGGGAGAGCCTTTGCGTACCATCAAGGAATGTTCAGGTATTTATGGGTCTGAAGCGAAATGCGCCAGCGTGGATCGGCCTTGACCTTCTCGACGATGAGGGACATCACGGTATCACGCTTATCCCATTCGGGTTGAAGGAAACAGGCACATTCCGTGGGTACCAGAGCAGCGTGCTCATCGGCCCATGTGATGTCGTGCTTGTTGAACACGACCACCTTCAGCTCATCCGCGAATTGGTGAAAACCGCTCACAGGTGCCTTGAATTTCTTGGGGCTGAAGCAGATATGATGCCAATCGCCACTGAGCGGGCTGCTGCCTGAGGTTTCGATGTGCGTGCGGAACCCGGCAGCACGCAAGGCGTCGGTCAAGGGCTTCAGGTCGTGCATCAAGGGTTCGCCGCCCGTGACCACGGCGATGCGGGCCGGATGCTTCACTGCCTCGGAAACGATGTCCTCGACAGGGAGCTTCGGATGAGCCTCGGCGTCCCAACTGTCCTTCACATCGCACCATACACAACCCACATCACAGCCACCCAAGCGGATGAAGTAGGCCGCCTGTCCGGCGAAGAGCCCTTCCCCCTGCACGGTATAGAAGGCCTCCATGATCGGGAGCATGGCGGAATTGAGGGGAATGGTGGAGGAAGGGGCGTTCACGACAGGACAAAAAAAGCCCACACAGGACCGAGTTCAAAAAACCCATGGATCGCATGAGCGGGACGGACAGAAAGGGGTCAGTAATCCGCGTTGTCCGTGAGGATCATCCTCCGAAGAGGATGCGCGGCCCGCCTTTGCCCTCTGGATCTTCCGACCCTGAGTAATAAGTGTTGGTTTTGAGAACCTGTGGCCTGTGTGGGCTGTACGTTGATCAGCGCACGGGCTGAGAAAGAACGGTGCAGTGACCCAAATGTAGTGCGACGAAAAGGGCGATCGCAAGGGTCGGTTGAAAAGTCGTCCCGTAGCCCGCCGATGGTGGGCCCAAGGTCATTCGCCCTTCTGCCCGACGAACTGGTCCTCCTTGTCCTCGAAGAGGATGTTGAAGGTGGTGAGGCTACCGTAACAGCGGGTGATGTACTGCTGAAGCTCCACTTTCTCCGGTTCGCTGAGGGCCGGGTGAGCGTTGATCTTCTGCTCCAACACCCGGAAGCGGTCGCGGATCATAACGATCTTGTGGAAGAAGTCGTCAATGGGCACTTCCTTGCTTTTCAGCGACGTGTCCTTCGGCTTCAGCTCCAAACTACCACCGTAGAACTTGCGCGCCATTTCCACCGGTCGCTGGGGCTGCTGCATCTCCTCCAACACATCGCGCAGGGCGTCCTTCACGCTGTCGATGTCCAGCTCCGCACCGGGGATCTCGGGGCCGGGACCGATCACCTGCAGCCCCTCGAAACTGCGGCTGATGGCCTCTTCGCCATGCTCTTTGAAGAAGACGTACACCGTGCGTACGTCGATATCGTAAATGACCCCGATGCCCAGGGTAGGATGCTTCACGCGCGCGCCGAAGGCCAGATCGTACAGTTCCATTCGCTCCCTACCGGCGCGTTGGTGCGCAGGTGGACCGCGAACTTACGATCGGCAGCGCTCAGCGCACATCCATGATCACGTAGGTAACACCTTGGAAAACGACCTGGTCGCCCTTCCGATGCCCCTCCAAGACCTTGTACAACGGAGCTTGCACCGAAAGTCCGAGGTAATCCTGCCCATCACTCTGGAACTCCTCGATGCTGGGTCCGACCAGGAAGTTGCGTTGGTCGGTGATCACGACAGCTCCGGGCTGCACGGTCTCCAAATGCGCTTTCACGTCGTAGCGCGCGAGGACATCGCGCTCATGCTCCAACCGTTCGGCCTGTTCGCTGAACCGGTCCAGTAGTTCAATGTCGGCCTCGCGAGTGCGTTCGCTCTGGCTGGCGGTCTCTTGGATCTCGTCGCGCACGGTGGCGCTGCGCAGGTCGGAGATCCGGTCCTTGTGATCGGCGATCATGGAATCCACCTTGCGTTGTGCAGCGTGGATCACGTGGTGTTTCAAGAGGGGCATGGTGCATGACCTGCATTATCCTTCGGTCACCACCAAAGGTCGGGTCGCCGCTGCAGGCACTTCCTGACCAAGATCAGGCCAGCACGCCCTGTCCGTTGGGCATGCGCTCGGGCGCTTCGACGTGTTGGTGGTCGCTGAGCTTATCAAGGTCGAGCTGCATGGAGCCTTTACGGGCGCTGAACGCACGGATGTATCGGGCGCCCCATACCATGTCATCATACCGGTACGAGTGCCGGGTGATCACCTGTTGCATGTAGCCCTCATCGGTCCCCTTCAACACCAGGATCACTTCCGCACGGCGCTGTACCATTTCATCGTACGAGATGCCAGCGAGCGGGCTGTCGGCATCGATCGGGTGGACAAGCGTCCAACTCAAAGGCAGGAAGCTCACCTTATCCAATTGCAGCTTCAGGTTGTAGTAGTTCAATCGCTCTCCTTGATCATCCACGTCGGCCATCACCAACATCAAACGAGCCTCGGCTTCCACGAGCATCGTGCTGCGCCGGTTCGCCAGGCGCAGTTGGAAGCTCCAGCCCTCGCGGAACGGTGCGAATAGCGCATGTTCGCTGTACGCGATGCGCATGCTGGGACGGGCGAAGCGGGCATAGATCACAGCACTGATCAGCGAGAATCCCAAGATCCCGAACACACCTTCCACAGCGGCCAGCGTCCATGTAGCAGGGCTGTTCGGATAGAGCGAACCGTAGCCCACGGTGGTCAACGTTTGCACGCTCATTCCGATGGCACTGATCCACTTACCGGCAGGGCTCGTGATGTTGGCGTTACCCAGGTTCTCCACCCCTACCAACATGTACAATGACCCGAAGATCAGGTTCATGCCCAAGTATCCGAGCACGAAAGTGAGCACCAGTTGACCCGTTGGCATGGTGGCGAGCGCAACGAAACCTTCGCGCAGGCCGCTTGCCTCGCCCAAGCGGCGCACATGGAACCGACCGTCCTTCCCCACCAGGCGGTCCAGGGGCTTGTCGAAGTTGGTGCCGATGCCGGGGTCCTCGGAGCGGCGGGCCTTGATGTTCAGCATGGTGTGTCTCAGCGACGGCGAAGTTCGGCAGGAAGCGTCACCACCCGAAGCACGGGGTACTGTCGGTAGCTCTTCTCGAAGTAAGGTGAGCGTTGGTAGATGAACAGTAACTGGGCCCAAGCATCAGCGGCAAAGGCCGGGTCAGCCTTCCGCCGGGCCACAAGCGCAGCCTTCAATGTGGGATCCTTCTCAAGAAGATCGGCGGCGATGTCCTCGAAGACGTAGTCGCTGAACCACTCTTTCTGCTGTAGGCGGCTGTCGAAGAAGTTCCACGCGAAGAAGCCATCCTCGGCGGTGAGCTCCAGGGTCTCCATCACGTAACGGTCCGTCGGCTGCCCCAACCGCACCAGCACATCCCCGGCGTGTGCCATCACTTCACTGCGCAAGGAGGATCCTTGAACGCCCCGGTGGAGGTAGTGACCTTCATAGGGTTGATGAACACTGGTGAACGCTCCAATGCTGTCCTGCTCCACGGCGAGCCTGGTGTCCTTATCCATTCGCTCCAGTTTCACCCCGCTCGCTTCCAGGCGTTCGATCACCGCGCTCCATTGCTTGGGTACCAGATAGGCGGCCGGTTTCTGTTTCAACACAGAAGGACGGTAAGCGTCCATCCAAGGCACCATCGTTTCAACCGGACGATCATGGTCGTAGCGCAACCTGGGCAGGCCGCTCACCTTGCTGGGTTCCATGCTCGCAGCATAACCCTTCCATGGTAGGTCCTCCACCACGGTCGTGTCCAGTTCCCAGTTGAGCCCGAGCTCTTCGATACTTGCAGTGTAGGCCTTCGCCTGCTTGCGCGCTGCGCGAAGCTCTTGCGGGTGCTCGTTCATGGTGGCCAGGGTCGCGAGCATCAGGTGGAAAG
>JADZGG010000325.1 GCA_020854015.1 Flavobacteriales bacterium | reverse complement strand
GGGTTTCTTCAAAAAGCTCGGCTGGAAGTTCAATATGCAGTTCACCAATGAGGATGCGGCCTGCCTGGTGATCAGCGATACCATCTTCTGCATGCTGCACACTCCGTCCAGCATCCAGCGATTCCTTCCGAAGGGGAAGACCACCGCCGACCCCTTGAAGAGCACCGAAGTGCTGCTCGCCTTCTCGGTGGACAGCAGGGAAGGTGTGGAAGCCCTCTATGCAAACGCCATCGCCGGTGGCGCCACGGAATGTCGTGCTGCGGAGGACCATGGCTTCATGTACGCCCGAAGCTTCAACGACCTGGACGGACACATCTGGGAAGTGTTCTGGATGGATCCGAACCACGTGGACGCCTGATCGAGCAACGCCATCCCCATGGGATCCACAGTCGATACCGCAAGCCGCACGCTCGTCATCACGCGCACCTTCGAGGCACCGCCACGACTGGTATTCCTGGCCTGGTCGAAACCCGAGCATCTGATTCGTTGGTTCGGACCGAACGAATTCACCTTGCCCACCTGTGAGCAGGACTTTCGGGTGGGCGGCGCCTATCGCTTCTGCATGCACGCCCCGGACGGTGGCGACCATTGGGTGGAGGGCGAATACCTGGAGATCAGCGAATACGACAAGCTGGCGTTCACCTGGACACGGAGCGACGGATCACCCGAACCCTGGGTGGACAACGTGGTGACCCTGACCTTCGAGGACCTGGGCGGCCGCACCCGGTTCACCATGCACCACGCGCTCTTCAACACCACATCGCATCGCGATGAGCACAACGGGGGTTGGACCGAATGCTATGACCGCCTGGCCAATTTCCTGGACCAATACCGGACACCGTGAAAAGCAGGATCTCGAACACTGACGATTATTTGGCCATGTTGCCGGATGATCAGCGTGATGTGCTGCGGAAGATACGCAAGCAGATCCTGGCCGCCGCGCCTGGGGCAGAGGAGCACTTTGGGTACGGCCTGCCCGGCTTCAAGCTGCTTGGCCATCCTCTGATCTATATGGGTGCTGCGAAGGATCATTGTGCACTGTACGGGGCCATGCCGGCCGGATTCACCGAGGCCCTGAAGGGCTTCAAACAGAGCAAGGGGTCCGTTCACTTCACACCGGGCAAACCGATCCCGGCCGCTTTGGTGAAGGCCATCGTGAAGGCGAAAGTGGCGGAACAGCACATCCGTTGGGGAGCGAAACCCAAGAAGAAGACCACTGTTACGGCGAAGAGCGCAAACCACTGGACCAAGGCTCGGAAGTGATCCCTAAGTGATCGTCAACACACAAACCATCGACCATGTTCTTCTACATCCTCCTCGTCATCGGGCTGCTGATCGCGGCCGTCCTCATTCGCGCATTGACCAAGCCGGACATGGTCCGTTACCAGCGCAGCACCTGGATCAATGCGGGTCCCGAGCGGATCATCCCGCATATCGCCAACTTCCACAACTGGAAGGACTGGTCACCGTGGGAGAAGATGGGAGAAATGGAACGCACCTACGGCGGACCAACGGAAGGTGTGGGAGCGAAGTACGGTTGGAAGAGCAATGGTAGGGCAGGAGAAGGCTCCATGGAGGTTCTGCAGAGCTCCGTGAGCGGGGTGAAGATCGACCTTCAGTTCGTCAAGCCCTTCAAGAACGTCTGCGTGGCCAATTTCGAGTTCACGTCGGAATGGGGAGGTACCACGGTCAACTGGGTCATGGACGGCCCGAACCTGTTCATGGGTAAGGTGATGAGCGTATTCCTGGACATGGAGAAGATGATCGGCAAGGACTTCGATCTCGGCCTAGCCGGGCTGAAGCGCGTGGTGGAGGAGGCGAACGGAAAAGCAGGGTCGTGATGAGCACCCCGTTGTCCGGTGCATGCGAGGTCAGATCGGTGCGCCTGCTAAGCGCTTCACGGGATCGCGTGTTCGCAGCGTGGACCGACCCGGAGCAGCTCGCCCGATGGTGGGGACCGAAGGGCTTCACGAACACCTTCCACCGCTTCGAGTTGGAACCGGAAGGCATCTGGGACTTCACTATGCACGGTCCGAACAACATGGACTTCCACAACACCTGCGTCTTCAAGCGGATCGAGCCGCCCGGCTACCTGGAGTTCGACCACCTGAAGGAGATGCACTTCTACAAGGCCATAGTGACCTTAACCGAGGTTGAAGGAGGCGCGCGCATCGAATGGACGACGCGATTCGACACCGTGGAAGAATTGGCACCGATCCGCGCATTCATTGAACGCGCGAATGAAGAGAACCTGGACAAGCTGGAAGCCTTGCTTCGGCATATGAAATGAACCAACGGTACCTCGCCGGACCCGGAAGAATGCGAACGAACACATGAAAAAGATAACCATCGCCTACTGGATCGTGAACGGCCTCCTGGCTGCCTTTATGATCTTCTCCAGTCTGGACAACGTCGTCACCGGCGAACAGTCCGTAGCCTTCATTCACGACAAGATGGGCTACCCGGTCTACTTCATCCCGTGGATCGGTGTGGCCAAGATCCTCGGGGCCATCGCCATCCTATTGCCCATGCTGCCAGCGCGAGTGAAGGAATGGGCCTACTTCGGTTTCTTCATGGACCTGAGCACCGCCATCTACTCCTTCATGGCGATGGGTGAACCAGTGAGCGACTATGCACCGATGTTCCTATTCGTCGGCTTACTGATCGCTGCTTACATGCTCCATCACAAGCGGTCGAATGCTTCGGCCTGAGCCGGCGGTGGCTGATCGACCAGCCATGGCGGAGGTCTATCTTCGTCGGCATCCTTCCTCCATGGCACCAACTGTCGAAAACCTTACCGGCAACGTCGTCACTACGCCGGCATCCACCGAGATCCGCATCACACGGGTCTTTCTTGCACCTCGCGCGCTAGTCTACGAGGCATGGACCTCGGCGGAGATGCTCGTGCATTGGTTCGGTTGTGCGGCGTTCACCACCATTAGTGCTGAAGCGGATGCGCGCGTGGGTGGTGCTTGGCGTGTAGTGATGCGTTCACCCGAGGGGCCCGACTTTCCAGCCTTTGGACGCTACCTCGAACTCGTCCCTGTGGAACGGATCACCATGACGCACCAGTGGGAGAAACAGGTGGTGGAAGTGAACCCTGCGCAGCATGAAACTGTCGTCACTGTGGAGCTCTTCGAGGTTCCGGGCGGCACGCGACTGGAGTTCCGGCAGACCGGCCTGGCCAGCGAAGCCTCACGCGATTCGCACATCGGTGGCTGGTGCGATTCGATGGATGCCCTTTTCGTCCACCTTGCCGAAAAGGGGAGCGTCTAGCGCACGAGGAGCTACACGACCATCTTGGCTTTCACTGCCATCGCCTTCTCGACCTCCGCAATGGCCCGCTTGGTTTTGAGCAAGCTGTCCGGTGTCACGCTGATGGAATCAATGCCAAGCTCTACCAGGAATTGCGCGAAGTCCGGGAAGTCGGAAGGCCCCTGGCCACAGATACCCACCTTGGTCTTGGTCTTCTTGGCGCTTGTGATCAGCATACGCAACATGCCTTTCACGGCCTCATTGCGCTCGTCGTAGATGTGGGCGACCAGGGCGCTGTCACGGTCCAACCCCAGGGTGAGCTGGGTAAGGTCGTTGCTGCCGATGGAGAAGCCGTCGATGTACTTGCTGAACTCCTCGGCCAGAATGATGTTGCTGGGCACTTCGGCCATGAGGTAAAGCTCCAAGCCTTCCTTGCCACGTTCCAGTCCGTATTCCTTCATGACTCCTTTCACCTTCTTCAGCTCCTCCACGGTGCGGCAGACGGGCACCATCACCACCACGTTCCTCAAGCCCATCTTTTCACGTACGCGACGGATGGCCTTGCACTCCAAGCCGAAGGCTTCCTTGTAGGCTTCGCTGTAGTAGCGACTGGCACCCCGCCAGCCGATCATGGGGTTCTCTTCGTTGGGTTCGAAGTGCTCACCGCCCAGCAGGTTCTTGTACTCATTGCTCTTGAAATCGCTGAAGCGCACGATCACCTTGTTGGGGTAGAAGGCGGCGGCGATCTTGGCGATGCCGTAGCTGAGGCGCTTCACGAAGAAGGTCTCTTCGTCCTCATAGCCATGGATCAGGTAGCTGATCTTACCGCTGAGGTTGGTGTCACCAAGCTCCTTGTGCTGCAACAACGCGAGCGGGTGCGCCTGGATGTAGTTGTTGATGATGAACTCTTCCCGGGCAAGGCCGACACCGGCGTTGGGCAATCCGGCGAACTTGAAGGCGAGGTCCGGCGAAGCCACGTTCAACATGATCGGCGTCCTGGTCTCCGGCATGTCGGCGAGCATCGTCTCCTCCTTGTGGAAAGGGATGATCCCACTGTAGATGATGCCCGTATCGCCCTCGCAGCAACTGGCGGTCACTTCCATGCCGGTATCGAGCAGGTCGGTGGCATTGCCGCATCCCACGATCGCGGGCACACCCATTTCGCGCGCGACGATCGCGGCGTGGCAGGTCCGGCCACCCTTGTTGGTGATGATGGCGCTGGCTTTCTTCATGATCGGCTCCCAGTCAGGGTCGGTCATGTCGGTCACAAGCACATCGCCCTGCTGGAAGTCCTTTCCGTCGCCACTGCCGCCACGGCCATCGAGACTGAAGAGGATGCGGACCTTGCCGGCTCCTGCGCGATCGCCGATGGCGATGCCTGTGGTTACGACCGGATGCTTCTTGGCCTCGGTCGGTGTCGCTTCGTCGGGGTTCAAGAGCTTGTACTCCACAACACGGTCCGTGGCCTTGCGGCTATGGATGGTCTCCGGACGTGCCTGAACGATGAAGAGCTGGTTGCTGAGGCCGTCCACGGCCCACTCCACATCCATCGGACACCAGTGACCCTTCTTCTCGCTGTAGTACTTCTCGATGGAAGCCACGCTCTTGGCGATCTCCAAGGCCTGCTCGTCGGTGATGCAGAACCGGTTGCGCTGGGCACGCTCGATCGGGATCGTCAGGGTGGGTTTTCCTGGCTCAACACCATAGACCATCTTGCGGTCCTTGTTCCCGAGCTTCTTTTCGATGATGGAACTGAAGCCCTCGGCGAGTGTCGGCTTGAAGACGAGGAATTCATCAGGGCTCACGGCACCCTGCACGACCATCTCACCCAGACCGTAGCTGCCGTTGATCAGCACCACGTCCTTGAAACCGCTCTCCGTGTCGAGGCTGAAGGCCACGCCGGAGCTGCCTACATCTGAGCGCACCATCTTCTGGACGCCCACGCTGAGCCCGACCTGGAAGTGGTCGTAACCAAGGCTTTCGCGGTACACGATCGCGCGGTCGGTGAACAGGCTGGCGAAGCAGTTGCGCACAGCGCTCATAAGGTCCTGCGGGCCGCGGATGTTGAGGAAGGTCTCCTGCTGTCCGGCGAAGCTCGCATCGGGCAGATCCTCCGCAGTGGCACTGGAACGAACAGCCACGTCGGTGGCTTCGTTGCCGTACTGTTTGCTCATCTCCGCATAGCGCTCGATGATGCCCTTTTCGATATCGGGGGGGAAGGTGCCGTTCTTCACCAATGTGCGAACAGCAAGACCGGTACGGCGAATGTTCTCGACATCGTCCACATCCAGCTTGGCCACGATGTCCCGGATCTTCTGATCCAGGACGTTATGGGCGATGAACGCTTGGTAGCTGGCCACAGTAACGACGAAACCACCCGGGACCTGCACGCCAAGCTGACCGAGGTTGCGGATCATCTCACCCAGGCTGGCATTCTTGCCGCCCACGGTATCGATGTCGGAAAGCTGCACTTCATGCAGCCATTTGAGGTAGGGAAGAGTGCTCATGCTGGAATGGTCCGAGAGGAATGATGACAATAAGACGTAGCCTTCAACGGAAGGTCATCGGTTGAAGTTCCGGCCTTTGCGAAAGTCGTAGCTGAATGCCACAACAAAGGAGCACTATCATCCCGAATTGAGCTTGTAGAACAATTCGTCAAACCCGGGATCGGAACCAGGCGCAAGTATTCCGTGAGCAACGTCGGCTGGTCATCAATGGGACCTAGCTTTCGCCAAACACACGGCACATGAGCACCAAGCAAGCGGTCAGGCGCAAAGGAGGTAAAGGCAAGCCTACGATGAACAAGTCGGGCAGCTCACGGGCTGACCGCAAGGCTGCCACTGCTGCGCGTGTCGCTGTGGCTTCGGTCAAGGCTGCCGTGATCACCAAGACAGCCACCAAAGCTCAGGAGGTGGCGAACGCAGCGGCGAAGAAGAAGCCCGCTGCCAAAGCGGCTCCTAAGGCGAAAGCCTAAGACGCAGCGTGAATATGGGTCGGCGTGCTTGGTCTACAGGGTGACACTGCCGGTTCATCGGATCAGCACATCGATCAAGATCGGGATCATGGGTCGCCAGGTTAGCGACCGTCACGGGTAAGAACACCGCGTTGGGAGGTCGATCATGACCTTTCACGACACGAGCATGGGGTTCCCGATCACGGCTTCAAGCGAGCATGGATCGTGCTAAGACCTAGCTTCGCGATATCTCCGAGGCTCATGGTGACAACCCCGATATCAGGAGGCGAACGACCGCGCATGCGTCCATGGGCTCACGGATCGGCGCAGGTGTGCACGGCCTTCTGCGTGTTGGTCTCCATATTCGTCGGTTGCGCGAAGGATCCGTTGGAAGGTGCGCCCGCGTTGATGCCCAGCCCGCAGCTTCCC
>JADZGG010000324.1 GCA_020854015.1 Flavobacteriales bacterium | reverse complement strand
GGATGGCACCGCTGATGCCGATGGCGATGTAGAGGTTCGGGCGGATGGCCACGCCTGTCTGTCCCACATGCTCATGGTGCGGACGCCAGTGCATATCCGCTACAGGGCGGCTGCAGGCGGTGGCGGCATGGAGGAGGTTGGCAAGTTCTTCCACAGGACCCCAGTTCTCAGGTCCCTTCATGCCGCGCCCTGCGCTTACCACGCGCTCGGCTTCGGGCAAGGGAATGCCACTGCCCGCCTTGCGGAGCTCTTTCACCGTAATGCGCGACGGACCAAGGTCTCCGGCATGTTCCTGTACCGTGGCGGAACCACCGCCCGATCCGATGGGAATGGAATTGGGAGAAAGACTGATGACCCTGGTGGTGCTCGTCACTTGCACCTGTGCGCGGGCCTTGCCGCTGAACACGTTGCGGGTGAACCGGTCGCCTTGGGGCAGACCGATGGTGCCAGCGACATGACCGGCCTTCAAGCGGGCGGCCACGCGCGGCGCCACAGCCTTACCCGTAGCATCGCTCACACACACGATCGTGGTGGCGCCTTCAGCAGCGGCCACGTCGCACACCAACTTCGTCAGCTGCTGGCCGTCCACCGTGCTTACGCCACGGGCCACGATCACCTTGCTGGCACCTTGGGCACCGAGTGCTTCCAGCCCCTGCGCATCGCCGAAGGTCACGGCGGTCACGGGTCCTCCTTCCAGCTGGCTGGCGTAGGTCACGGCTTCCTGGGCCGCCTTGGGGAGCTTACCGCCCCGGGTATCGATGAAGACGATGGTGCTCATGTTCAGATCACTTTGGCTTCGGTGTGCAACAGCTCGATCAGTTTTCCGGCCTCTTCGGCGGGGATCATCTTCACAGTGCCTTTGGCCGGTGGCAGCTCGAACTGCACGGTGCTCGCTACGGAAACAGGGTTGCTGCTGGGCACAACGGTCAGGGGCTTGGTGCGTGCGGCCATGATGCCGCGCATGTTGGGGATGCGTTGCTCGGCCATGCCTTTGGCGGCGCCGATCACGGCGGGCAGCTGCAGTTCCAGCACTTCCACCCCGCCGGGCACGTCGCGCTCCACGGTGGCGGTGGTGCCGGCCACGTCCAATTTGCTGGCCAGGGGCACGTAAGGCAGGTCAAGCAGTTCGGCCACCATGGCGCCCACCTGGCCGCCATTGAAGTCAATGGTCTCCTTGCCGGCGAGGATCAGGTCGAAGCCCTTGTCCTTGGCATAGGCGGCCACTTCAGCGGCCACTTGGTAGGCTTCGTTCGCCGCCACGTCCACGCGAACGGCATCATCGGCGCCGATGGCCAGGGCCTTGCGGATGGTGGCCTCATTGTCGGCACCGCCCACGGTGATGGAGGTGACGCTTCCTGCTCCGGCCGCTTCCTTCAGTTCCAGTGCACGGACCAAGGCATACCACTCATCATAGGGGTTCACGATGAAGGTGACACCGTTGGCATCGTACTGCGTGTTGTTGTTCGTGAAGGCGATGCGCGCCGTGGTGTCGGGCACCTGGCTGATCAGAACGAGGATCTTCATGGCAGGAGGAACGTTGGTCCGTCGCTCTTGTTCATTCCAAAGGCAGCAACGGGGGCGCGAAATTAAGGGCTGAACGGAAAGGCGAACGCTCGACCTAAGGATGTTGGAAACCACGGGTCTTTGTAGTTGTGCAGCGACAAACAAGGCTGGTCGCGGAAATACCTTTACCGCACTAAGAACCGGACCCATGGAACTACGCTACACGCTGTCCTTCAGCTTCTTGCTCCCGCTGCTCGCTTCGGCCCAGACCCAGAACGCCCTCGACTTCGATGGGCTGAACGATGAGGTCACCGTGAACAACGCCTCCGCGCTGGTCGCCAACGGCACGGGCTTCAGTCTAACGACCTGGGTATATCCCACCCACTCTTCCAACTGGCCGGATATGGACGGGATCGCGGGCTTCAGGGACAATGCGACCTTCGACTTCTACCTGCTCCAGACCTACGGCACCACCCTGGAAGGCCGGTTCCGTAACAGCAACAATGGGCTCTTCACCGTGGATTCCGCCGCGCTGATGACCCTGAACACCTGGCAGTTCATCGCACTGACGTACGATGGTGCCACCCTGAGCATGTACCACAACGGGGTGTTGATCGGAGCGGTCACCGCCACCGGCACCGTGACGAACACCACCGGCCAGTTCCACATAGGCAACATGCCGATCCCGGGCTCTACCCAGATCTACCTGGATGGCACGGTCGATGAGACCGCGCTGTGGAAGCGTGGATTGAGCCAGGCCGAGATCCAGTGCGTCATGAACTACGGGGCCTTGCCTTCCGACCCGGACCTGAAGCTCTATTTCAAGATGGATCAGGGCACGGCCGGGGGGGCGAACACAGGCCTGAACACCTTGACCGATGCTTCGGGCCATCTGAACGGGACCAACGTGGGCTTCGCGCTGAGCGGTACGGCCAGCAACTACGTGGACGGCTGCCCGATCGCGGGTACTTCCGCAGCGACGATCTGCCCTGGCGAGAACTACACCTTCAATGGACAGACCTTGACCCAATCGGGCACCTACACAACCGGTTACCCCTTGAACAACGGATGTGATTCCTTGGCGACATTGGCATTGACCGTGACGAACGTGAACATCAACGTGGTCCAGAATGGCAACAACCTGATCGCCCAGGCGCTCGGTGCCCAGTTCCAGTGGCTCGATTGCGGCAACGGCTACAGCGAGATCGTCGGAGCCACCGCTCCGTCCTACTCGCTCGCCATGGCAGGGTCGTATGCCGTGGAGGTGACGCAGAACGGCTGCACCGACACCAGCACTTGTGTATCGAACGTGGGTTTGGAGGAACTCGGTCAGCTCGCGAGCCTGACGGCCCTATACGATGCATCCGCGGAAGAACTGGTGCTGTCCGGTGCTTTGGCGGATACGGACCTGAACGTCCTGCTGCTGGATGCAAGAGGGCGAGTTCTACGGAGCGCGATGCTCCGTGGCGAGCGGTTTCGTTCGTCCTTGAAAGGTCTGCCCGAAGGCATCTACCTTGTGAACGTCTCAAACGGCACCGTCCAACGGACGTTCCGCCTGCCTGTCATCCGCTGATCGATCCACCTACCCCGAACACATGCGAACACCATACACTGTCCTCCTTGCCGGACTCCTGCCGTTGGCCAGCCTGGCCCAGACCCAGAACGCCCTCGACTTCGATGGCACAGGTGATCAGGTCACGGTACCCAACGCCTCTGCGCTCATTGCGAACAGCACGGGCTTCAGCATCACCTGCTGGGTGAAGCCGAGCAGCGGCACCACGCATGATGGGATCGTCGGTCTTCGCGATGAGACCGTTGCGGACTTCTATCTGCTGAAATTGCAGAACAGCAACTCCGTGGAGGGGCGCATGAGGAACAGCCTTGGTACAGCCTTCACGATCAACTACCCGAGCTTGGTGATGAACACCTGGCAGCATTTGGCCTTGGTCTATGATGGCTCCGCACTGATCCTCTACCACAATGGTACGCAGGTCTCCACAACGCCTGCTTCTGGTACGATCACCAGCACCACGGGCACGTTGCGCTTGGGTAACTTGGAATACAACCTCGACAATTTCTACCTCGATGGCGTGTTGGATGAGGTGAGCCTTTGGAACAGGGCGCTGACGGCCGTGGAACTGGATTGCATCTCGCAGTCCGGCATCAACGTGGCCACTTCGGGCCTTCAGCTGTACTACAAGATGGACCAAGGTGTGGCCGGTGGCAACAACACGGCCATCACTACCCTCACCGACGCCATGGGCAACGGCAACGGCACCTTCAACGCGTTCACGTTGACCGGCGCAGGCAGCAACTTCGTTGGCGGCGCCACCTTGGGCACCACGATCAACGAACAGGTCTGCCCCGGCGATAGCACCACCTTCGATGGTCAAGTGATCACGCAACCCGGAAGCTACACGGCGACCTACACCACAGGTGGAACGTGCGATTCCGTAGTGACCCTGGTGCTCAGCTTTACGAACGTGAGCACGAACGTGATCCAGAACGGTGCCACCCTGGTGAGCCAGGCTGTTGGGGCTCAGTACCAATGGCTGGATTGTGGCAACAACTATGCAGAGGTCGTTGGTGCAACGGGTGCTTCCTACGTGGCCACGACCTCCGGTTCGTACGCTGTGGAAGTGACCCAGAACGGGTGCGTTGATACCAGCGCCTGCTACACGGTCAGCACCATCGGCTTGGCTGAGCAGATGACCGGCCCTGTGCTTGCGGTCTATCCGGACCCTGTGGAGAACGAGCTGTGGGTTGAACTGGACGCCCAAGCGGCCAACATCACAGTGCTCGATGCCGCTGGTCGCGTGGTCTCAGCCCAGCGGGCTCAAGGTCGCCGCACCCGCCTGGCAGCTGATGCGCTTGCTTCCGGCATGTACTTCCTGCGTGTGGAGTCGGACGGGCGCTTGGGCGTGGTCCGCTTCGTGAAACGCTAACCTGTACGAACAGGTTGGATGCGGGCCGCCGGTCGAAGGCGGCCCGCATCTACTTTTGCCCTCCTGGATCCCCAACCCATGCGTACCGTCCAATACCGCGAGGCCCTGAATGAAGCGATGAGCGAGGAGATGCGCCGCGACCCGCGCGTGTTCCTCATGGGCGAGGAGGTGGCCGAGTACGATGGCGCCTACAAGGTGAGCAAGGGCATGCTGGCCGAGTTCGGCCCCAAGCGCATCATCGATACGCCCATCAGCGAGCTCGGCTTCACTGCCATCAGCGTGGGGGCGGCCATGAACGGGTTACGCCCCATCGTGGAGTTCATGACCTGGAACTTCGCCGTGCTGGCCAGCGACCAGATCATCAACCACGCGGCCAAGATGCTGCAGATGAGCGGCGGCCAGTTCCACATCCCCATCGTGTTCCGCGGGGGCAACGGTAGCGCCGGCCAATTGGCCGCCACCCATAGCCAGAGCTACGAGGCCTTCTACGCCAACATCCCCGGCCTCAAGGTCGTTACCCCGAGCAACCCAGCCGATGCCAAGGGCCTGCTGAAGAGCGCCATCCGCGATGATGATCCGGTGCTGGTGATGGAGAGCGAACGCATGTACGGCGACAAGGGCGAGATCCCCGACGGCGAATACCTCACGCCCATTGGTGTGGCCAGCGTGGCCCGAAAAGGCACCGACGTCACCATCGTCAGCTTCGGGAAGATGATGAAGGTGGCCCTGGCCGCGGCCGAAGAACTACAGAAGGAAGGCGTGAACGCCGAGGTGATCGACCTGCGCACGATCCGCCCGCTCGACACCGCCACCATCATTGCCAGTGTGCGCAAGACCAACCGCCTGGTGGTAGTGGACGAGAACTTCCCGATGGTGAGCATTGCCAGCGAAGTGGCCTACCGCGTGCAGAAGGATGCCTTCGATTTCCTTGATGCCCCCGTGCTGCGCATCAACCAGGCCGATACGCCGCTGCCCTTCAGCGCCCCGCTGATCGATGCCAGCCTGCCCAACGCTGCCCGCGTGATCGCGGCGGTGAAGGAGGTGATGTATCTGGTGAAATGAGGTGACCGTTCGGTCGACCGCTGGTTCAACCGCTGGTCGGCTCGTCCATTCGTTTCGTAAGGTGAACAGCCGGATAGGCACCCTTCCCGCAGGACTTTCCTATTTTCGCGCCCCTCTTCCTTCCAATGGGGGTGGAAGACGCTGAAGGACAAGAACATACACAACACAAGAACGAACAGATGGGAAGTGAATTGATGTACTACATCCCCGTAATGGGAGTGGTGGGCCTCGTGGTCATGGTGTTCAAGGCCATGTGGGTGAGCAAACAGGACGCTGGCGACGCCAACATGCAGGAGCTGGCCGGCTACATCGCGCGCGGTGCGAGCGCCTTCCTGAAGGCCGAATGGAAAGTGCTCGGCGTGTTCGCGGCCATTGCCGCTGTGCTGCTCGCCTGGAGCGGAACGCTGGTGCATCACAGCGATTGGGTCATCGCCATCGCCTTCCTCATCGGGGCCTTCTTCAGTGCATTCGCCGGATGGATCGGCATGAGCATCGCCACCAAGGCGAACGTGCGCACCACGCAGGCCGCGCGTACCAGCCTGGCCCAAGGCCTCAAGGTCAGCTTCACCGGTGGCACCGTCATGGGCCTCGGCGTGGCGGGTCTCGCCGTAGTTGGTCTCAGCTCCCTGTTCATCGTGTTCCTGCGCATGTACGTGGGTGAAGCTGGCGCGAACAGTGACGAAATGATGAAGTGCCTGGAAGTGCTCGCGGGCTTCTCGCTGGGCGCTGAGTCCATTGCGCTTTTCGCCCGTGTAGGCGGTGGCATCTACACCAAGGCCGCCGACGTGGGCGCCGAT
>JADZGG010000323.1 GCA_020854015.1 Flavobacteriales bacterium | reverse complement strand
TTGCGTGGCCTGCACGAGGCTATCGAGGTAGCCAGTGAAGCGCTCGCTCCAAGCCATACCGTCCAAGTGGAAGGTCCAGTGCTTGCCTACGTCCGCTTCCGTCCAGAAGCCACCGCCCAAGCGGTGCAGGAACGCCGCATCACCTCCCAGGTCCATGCCGCCCTGCGCATCCAGCAAAGGCCCACCCCTGAAGTGAGCACTGTCATCGGCCCAGCGGTCGAACACACCCAGCAACGCCTTAGGGTGCAAGCTGTCCTGCATCAGACCCGGCTGATCGGCGCGTGCATACGGTCGGATACTGCTGTGCCCGGTAGAGCCATAGGAATGCATTCGTGCCGTGGTAAGCCCATCGAGCAGAGAACTCAACGGTAAATAGCCTTGCTGCGCCAAGGTGGCGATCGGTAGGACCAGCAGCAGGAGGAGGCCGATGCGCTTCACGGGTTCCGGCGAAGGGGAATGGCGAACGGAAGCATGGCCAGCACGAAGGCCGTCACCCCAAGGACCATCAGGCCCTTGTTCGGATGGATGTCCCGCGTGATGAGGCTCAGAGCGGTTATCGCGATGGAGTAAGCGTACAAGGCCATCGTCGTGCCCCGATGTCCCAGACCATGCGCCATGAGCCGATGGTGGATATGGTTCTTGTCCGCAGCGAACGGACTGACCCCCTTGCTGGAGCGGTAGATGAAAATGCGGAAGGTGTCCACCAGCGGATAGGCCAGCACCGCCATGGCGAACAAGGGTGCAGGTACGGTGCGCAGCCACAGAGGCAATCGACTGGTATCATGGTCCACCACCTTCATGGCCAAAACGGCGATGATGGCACCGATGATGAGCGAACCACTATCGCCCATGAAGATCCGCGCCGGGTGGGAGTTGAAGACCAGGAAGCCCACCAAGGCACCCGAAAGCACGAAGGCCAGGAGGGCGAGCGCCACATCTCCTGCCCAATACAGCCAGATACCATAGGTCACCGACGCGATCAGCCCGATACCACCTGCCAACCCGTCCACGCCGTCGATCAGGTTAAAGGCGTTCACCAGCACCACGTAGACAAAGAAGCTGAACGCGATGCTGAACTCCACGGGCAGCTCATAGATCCCGAAGATGCCGTGCAGGCTCTGGATGCGGATGCCGCCCATCACCACCAGGATGTAGCCGACGATCATGTGGCCGAAGAGCTTCTTCACCGGACTGAAACCGATGATGTCATCCTTCACACCAATGAAGAAGAGCAGCACCATGGCTGCAAGGATGAACTTGAGGTCCTTGTAGGCCGCGCCCATGGCCATGTACAGCTCCTTGAAGCCGGTCTCGCCCAACCCGATCAATGCGCCCTGGGGGAACCACAAGGCGTAGGAGAAGATGATGGCGGCGAAGATGATGATGCCGCCGATGGTGGGCACGCTGCGCTGGTGCAGCTTGCGCTCTTCCGTGGGCTCATCGACCAGGTGCTTCATGCGCGCCACCTTGATCAAACTGGGCATGGTGAGCAGCACCACCACAAAGGCGGTCAGGAATCCCGAGAGAAGTATGTACCCGTGCTGCTTCAACGCTGATGGTGGGGCTGGATCAAAGGTCGTAATAGCGGTTGAAGAGGCCCGTGCGGAAGCCCACATAGAAGTAACTCGCGTTCTCCGTGACCGGACCGGGCGTCACATCACGATACTGCCATCCTGCGGTGACACGCATGTTGGTCATCTGGTTCATCAACCGCGAGAAGCTCAGGTCCAGATAGGTGGTTCGACGGTCTATGGGGTCTTCGCTGACCGCTTGCTCGACACCCGGTTTGAAGATATCGCCCCCGAACGCATCG
The DNA here is from genome assembly GCA_020854015.1 of Flavobacteriales bacterium. Lineage (GTDB taxonomy): Bacteria > Bacteroidota > Bacteroidia > Flavobacteriales_F > PHOS-HE28 > PHOS-HE28. Next base: position 1,123 of record JADZGG010000323.1, on the reverse strand, counting down.
GCGTCCGTGGGGTCGGTCCGCCGCATGGCCTGGTTGATCTTGCATTGGGCCCAGAACTTCTTCTTGATCCTGAGGTCCATGATCAGCACCAGCTCGTTGAACGCCGCTCCCATGGGATGCGCAAGCGGTTGACCGGCATGGGCGAAGTTCATGTTCGGGTCATCGTTCGAGTAAAGAAAGGGGGACACGGCATTGTACTCCACCAGTACGTGCATGTCCTTGTGGAACAGATCGAACCACTGCAGACCGGCCTGCCAGCCGATCCGTGAGGTTTCCGACCCATCGGATGCGAACTGACCGTAAGCGAAGAGCTTGTCCGTGAGCTTGACCTTGGCGTGAAACCCTACGAGCATGCCGTCCTGATGCGGATCGGCACCGAGCAGCGTGTTCAGCCCGATCACCGGATTCATTTGCCAAGCATCCATGGGCAACACACCGCTGGAATCGATGGTGCGCCACATGGTGCTCTCGAACAAGCCCAATTGGACCGGACCTGCGTTGAAGCTCAAGTGATGGAAGCTGGCGCGTTTCCAGTAGAACAGACTTTCTGAAGAGCCTCCGGTGGGGAGCCGGGTGAACACCTCCATCTTGGTGTTGATGGTGCTGTATTGCCAGCGCTTGTCGAGGCTCAGCACGGATGCCTTGAAGTAGGGGTAGGGAGAAGTGTTGTCGCTGAGTAAAAGGCTCCGGTAGCCGTCCCCAACGAACATGCGGTCGTTGCCGAACTGCAGGTTCAGCCAGCGCCATGGTGTGTAACTCACGTTGCCCATGGCCCAGGCGAAGTCCATTTCCTGACGCTTCAAGGCCTTCACACGACCCTGACCCGGCACTGCCCCTTGCTGATTCGCAAAGAGATAGAGGTACACAGGCAGGTCGGCCTGATTCTCATAGAAAGTGGTCTGCACAGAAACCTTGGGGCCGAAATCGGCGGCGATACGTATGCCGCGGCCATTGTGGAAAGCCCTTCCGTAGGTACTGTCGGTGTACAGTGCGCTGTAATCGAAACCCAGATCGAACTGGAACACAGGGTCGATCGTGGCGCGGAAATCCCCCTGCTTGATCTCGAAGAGGTGCCGCTTGAAAAGCAGTTCCGTCAACTCATAGTAGTACCTGCCGGAATCAG
>JADZGG010000322.1 GCA_020854015.1 Flavobacteriales bacterium | reverse complement strand
CGTTCTGTACGGACCGCTTCGGGATGCCGGCCAGCACCTGCTTCCGAGCAACTCCTGACGCCGGCATGGGACCTTTGGTGAACAGCTTGCGCCATTCGGTCACTTGGGCGGACCTGATGCTATGGATCGGCATTCGGCCGGAATGTAGAAAGGCTTTGGCCTTCTTCATCGCAACTCGGAACGTGCTCATGGTCGCAGCGCCCTTTTGATCGCAACAGCGCACGCAGCGGTGGGATGATCCGCCCCTAGGCCTTCTCCACCTTCATCACCTGAATGGTCGGTTGAGGACCTGCGACGCCGTTCGCCTGCAATGCTGCCAAACCGTTCTCGTAGATGTCGAAGTACACGTCCCAATAGTCCTTGGGGTCGCAATGCGGGCGCACGGCCAGCTCCACGCCGTCAAGGTTGAGCTTCACGATGTTGACCGAGGGTGCTGGGTCCACCATCACCTTCGGATGTTCGCGCATGACAGTGCCGAGCACCTCACGGGCTTTGCTGACCGATGCAGTGTAGTTGAGCCCGAAGGTGAGGTCCACACGGATCCTGCCTTCACGGGTGAAGTTCACGATGTTGCCGTTGGCCATGGCGCCATTCGGAATGATCACGGTCTTGCTTTCCGGTGTGAGCAGTATGGTGGTGAAGATCTGGATCTCCTTCACGTGACCTACATGTCCTTGTGCTTCAATGAGGTCGCCAACCTTGTAGGGTTTGAACAGGAGGATGAGGGTGCCCCCTGCGAAGTTGGCGAGGGTACCTTGCAGGGCCAGGCCTACCGCCAGACCCGCCGCGCCAATGATCGCGATGAAGCTCGTGGTCTGCACGCCCAACATGCCGATGAACGTGATCAGCAGAAGGATGCGCAAGGAGACCGTCACCAGGCTATGAAGGAATCGCTGCAATGTGGGTTCCACGCCGCGGCTGGTCAGTACCTTGCCCATAACCTTGGCGAACATGCGTATCAGGATGGATCCGATCCACAACACCAACAGGGCGGCTACGAGCTTCGGAGCATAATCGAGCGCCAGCTCCTTGATGCGTGAGGCCCATACTTGTACTTGACCGACTTGGGCTTCCACTTCGTTCATGGTCTTGGGTCTGGTTTGATGATCTTGAACTGCCGGGTCCTTTCGAACGAACTTAGGACGCCGGACCTACGCTTGTGTCACAGGCAGAGGGGAATGTCTTTCAGCGATGTGATGCCGATCCAGTAAAAGAGAAGGCCCATCCCCAGTGGGGATAGGCTTTTCGCTCATGGTCGGTCGGTGTGCTCAGCCCTGCTTGGCCAACTGCACCTCGCAGCTGATGCGCACCTCGTCGCTCACCAACATGCCGCCAGCTTCCAATGCCGCGTTCCAATTGAGGTTCCATTCCTTGCGATTCAACTTGCCGTTGATCGTAACACCGGCCTTGGTGTTGCCCCAAGGGTCCTTCATCACCCCGCCCCATTCCACGCTCAATGTTATGGGCTTGGTGATCCCGTTGATGGTAAGATCACCGGTCATATCCCAGCTGCCATCGTGGTCAATATCCTTAACACCTTTCGCCGTGAAGGTGATGCGCGGGTGGTTCGCGATGTCGAAGAAGTCCGGGCTCTTCAGGTGTCCGTCGCGCTGCTCGCTGCCGGTGGTCACGCTCTCGGCATCGGCCCAGAAGTTCACACGGGCGTGGCTGAGGTCATCGCCTTCGGCCTCAATGTCGGCGCCGAATTTTTGAAAGCTCCCGGTCACCGTGGTGATCATCAGGTGTTTCACTTTGAACTGGATCTCGCTGTGCACGGGATCGATCGTCCACTTCACGGCATTCTTCGTTGCAGTTTCCATTGGTGTGTTTGTTGTTGTTCGTTCGGTCGTATCAGCTCAGTTCCATCGGCACGTCCATCAGCAGGATCTGCGCACCACCGGGGCCGGCTTTCACGTCGACGGTGTCCACGTCCCAGATGCCCAAACCATCGCGGCGATCGAGCGCCTGGCCGTTGATGGTGGCACTGCCCTCCAGCAGGAAGGCATAGACCCCGTTGCCCTTGCGTTTCACCGCATAAGTGGTTCCGGCAGCGGCGTCGAAGTTCCCAAGATGGAACCACGCGTCCTGGTGGATCCACACGCCAGCATCTTCGGCGCTGGGGGAGAGGACCTGTTGGAAGCGGTTGTGCCGGTCCGCGACATCCAGCGTGAGCTGGTCGTAGCGGGGGGTCACGTTCCGCTGGTTGGGGAACACCCAGATCTGCAGGAAGCGTGTGAGCTTATCGGTGTTGCGGTTCTTTTCGCTGTGCGTAATGCCCGTGCCTGCGCTCAACACTTGAATGTCGCCGTGGCGGATCACTTGCGTGTTGCCCATGCTGTCCTTGTGCTCCAGGTCGCCTTCCAAGGGAATGGAGATGATCTCCATATTGTCGTGCGGATGGGTGTTGAAGCCCATGCCTGCGGCCACGGTATCGTCATTCAATACGCGCAACACGCCGAAGTGCATGCGCTCTGGGTCATAGTAGTTCGCGAAGCTGAAGCTGTGGTGACTGTTGAGCCAACCGTGATCGGCATGGCCGCGCGTATCGGCCTTGTGAAGGATCATGTTCGCCATGATGCGGGGTGTTTGCGAGGGAAGGTGGTTGAAGCCAACGGGCTCATGCGGCACTGTCGCAATGGCCGGCTCCAAGTGTCCGGGCTTGGAGCCCATCGCCATCAGAGCGGTACCGGTCATCAGGCTGCTGCGGAGGAAGGTCTTGCGGTCCATTGTGACGGCAAATATATTCCATGGAAAATAAATACAAAGTAACTAGATGCAGCATTGTTGGATGTCCAAATGCACCTTGGACCAGGGCCGTTCGCTGGATCATGGGCGCCGTTCCTCGATCACGCTACCCGCCACACACGACCGATGTATGACAGCCGTTGTAGCCCCAACCGCTTCTCATCAACCTTCGGCACCCCTTGCCCTGTGTGCATTTCACAACCTGTTAGGATCCTATCGTCATCAGGTCTTGGGGTCGAACGGGGGCAGGTGCGTGGTAACATTGCGGAAATGTGGTCCGAGCGGCCGCTTTGTTATGTTTGCCCACCCTGAAAATCGCATCCCACGCTTCGCCCGCTAGAATGTGAGGGCTACGCAACGGAAAGACCAAACGAGAACCCAACCCAGAAACGTCACAAACCTCCAATGAGCAACGAGAGCAACTCCGGGAAGATGTCCAGCATGTTCGTGGCCATCGCGATCCCCCTTGCGCTGATCGTCAGCGTCCTGTTTTACATGTTCGTGCTTGGTGATGCCTCGAACTTCGAAGGTGGCGATCCGATCAAGGGTCACCCTGTCGAGGCTGAGCCTGCGCATACGTTCGGCATCATTCACAAGGGGGGCTTCATCGTTCCCATCCTGATCACCGTGAACTTGTTGGTGATCATCTTCAGCATCGAGCGCTTCCTCACACTGAGCCGCGCGAAAGGCAAGGGCCGCATTGAGAGTTTCCTAGGTGATGTGCGCCATATGCTGGCCGGTGACCAGGTGGATCAGGCCATCACCGCTTGCGATGAGCAGCAGGGCAGCGTTGCCAACGTGATGCGCAGTGGTCTGGAGAAGTACAAGACCGTGCTCCGCGATACGTCCTTGGATAAGGAGACCAAGATCAACAGCGTGAAGCAGGAGATCGAGGAAGCCACAGCACTGGAGCTTCCCATGCTGAGCAAGAACCTGGTGATCCTTTCCACCTGCGCCAGCATCAGCACCCTGCTGGGTCTGATCGGAACGGTGCTTGGAATGATCCGCTCGTTCAGCGCATTGGCCACCGCCGGTACGCCTGACGCCACCGCACTCTCCACCGGTATCTCCGAGGCCCTCATCAATACCGCCCTCGGTATCACGGGTTCCACGATCGCGATCATCATGTTCAATTACTTCAGCACCAAGATCGACGGGATCACCCACGGCATTGATGAGGCCGGCTTCAGCGTAAGCCAGACCCTCGCCAACCACAAATAGCAGGATGGCATATCGCGCCCATAATGGGGTGTGAAGCTGTCAGACCATCGAACCAACAACCACCCGATCTGTAGATCATGCCGAAGATCAAGATGCCCCGGAGCAGTCCTTCATTGGACATGACCCCGATGGTGGACCTGGCGTTCCTGTTGGTGACCTTCTTTATGCTCACCGCGCAGTTCCGACCAGAGGAGGCAGTTACCGTGGATACGCCGAGCAGCATGAGCCAGCAGCCGATCCCCACGGAGAACCTGATGACCATTATCGTGGACAGTGCAGGCCGTGTGTTCTGGGATTTCACCGACAAGAAGGTGCGTGCGGAGGTCATCAAGGAGATGGCCAACCGGTACAAGTTCCAACTGACCGATGATCAGATGGTGCGCTTCACCAACCTGAACGCGATCGGGATCCCCGCGCAACAACTGCCCGCCTACCTCGATCTTAACAGCCCCACCGAACGCAAGGAGGTGGACCGCGCGAGCAGAGGTATTCCCTACGACGACGCCAACAACCAGCTGCTCGACTGGATCCGCGTGACCCAGCTGATCTTCAGCAGTGGAAGCGGCGGTAAGAACCCCCTTGTCGCCCTGAAAGGGGATGGCAACGCGAACTATTCCACGGTGAACCAGGTGATCAAGATCTTCCAAGGACCCACGGTCAAGATCAACCGGTTCAAGATGATCACCGACCTCGAAGAGAGCCGTATGTAGCACCGCTTTGAACCGATCAACGCCAAGCGTGTACCACTGCTTGGAACGATCGTCAAAGCCAACGCATCAAAGTCATGGCAGAAGCACCCGGAGGAGGAGAAGGCGGCGGAGGTGGCAGACACCAGAAGAAACGCGCCAAGAAAGGCAATACCCGCATCGACATGACGCCGATGGTGGACTTGGCCTTCCTGCTGCTCACCTTCTTCATCCTCACCACCACCATGTATAAGCCGAGCACCTTGCAGCTCACGTTCCCGGTGCCACCGGAGGACGATCAGCCCAAGGAACTCGACAAGGTCAACAATGCGCTCACGCTCTTCCTGACCTCGAAGGACCAGATCCTCTACTACAGGGATGCCTACAAGCCGGGAGAGACGCAGCTTACCCGCACGAACTTCAAGGATGTGGAGAAAATGCTGATCGAGCTGAACAAGCCCACGATCGAGCGCATCAACACCTACGCGAAGCAACTTAACGAGCAGAAGATCAATGAAGCCGCTTTCGACAGCCTGAAGAACCTGGCTCAGAAGCAGAAGGACGCCCTCTTCGTGATCATCAAGCCCGAGAAGGACGCCAAGTTCCGCAACATGATCGACATCGTTGACGAGATGGACATCAGCGGGATCGGCAAGTATGCGGTTCAGGATACCATCAAACCCGAAGAGCAGCTCCTGATCGACGCGGAGAAGCTCAAATTCTGACACCATGTCCTACATCATCTTCATCGTGGTCCTGCTGGCCGTGAGCTTATTGCTCACCGTGGACAACAGCTGGATGAACGTACTGCAGCAGGTGCGAAACAACATCGTGTTCGCGAATCACAACCGCGACTATGGGGCCTTCGTGCTGCGTAGGGATTACAACAAACGCCTGGGCATGGCCATGATGTTGGGTATTGGCTTGTTCATGGCCGCCGTGGGCACCCCATACATCATCACGAAGCTTGGCAACGGGGAGGAAGAGATGGAGGTGAAGAAGAAGATAGTGGATGTGAACCTGGAGCTGTTCGAAGAGCAGCCAGAGGAACCGCCTCCACCCCCCGAAGTGATCCCCCCGCCCCAACCCCAGATCGAAACGGTGCAGTTCGTCGCCGTGGAAGCTGCGGATGAGCCCGTGGATGAACCGCCACCCACCCAGGCGGACCTGACCGAGACCACCGCCGGACAGACCAACCAAGAGGGCCAGAACATCGACGCGCCCCCGCCCCCGCCCCCCGTGGAGGAGGAGACCTTCGATCTCGCAGCCGTGCAGGAGCAGCCCGAGTTCCCCGGTGGCATGGAGAAGATGTACGAGTTCCTTGGCAAGCTCCAGAAGTACCCTGACATGGAGGCCGATGCTGGCATCCAGGGCAAGGTGTACGTGGAGTTCGTAGTGGAGAAGGACGGTAAGATCAGCGACGTGAAGCTGAAGAAGGGCGTGAGCGCAGGCCTCGACAAGGAAGCCCAGCGATTGGTGAAAGCCATGCCCAACTGGAACCCCGGTAAGATGAACGGAAAGGCCGTGAAGTGCCGCTTCGTGCTGCCGGTGAAGTTCACCTTGCGCTAAGCCGCGACAGAGCATTGACCTGGTGCAGGCCCG
>JADZGG010000321.1 GCA_020854015.1 Flavobacteriales bacterium | reverse complement strand
GCTTACGGCCCATGTCGCGGTACAGCGATAGGCTCTTCAGGAATTCCTCCAAGGCCAGCATGCGGTCGCCCATCTCCAAGTGGGTGGCCCCCAGGTTCATCAACGCCTGCGCGCGGCCCTTGTCGTTGTCCAGTTTCTCGGACAGTAGCGCGCTGCGTTGGTAGTGTTCCAAGGCCTTGGGCAGGTCGCCCAGCTCGGTGTGGATGTTGCCGATGTTGTTATAGGTGCCCGCCAGGCCCTCCTTGTTGCCGAGGTCCGTGTCGATGCGCAAGCTTTTCTGCAGGTGTTCAAGGGCCAGCGGCAGGTCGCCGAGGTTCTTGTACACGTTGCTCATGTTGCTGTAGGTGTTGGCCTCCCGCTTCGGGTCAGGCATGGCCCGGGCGGTCGAAAGGCACTGTTGGAGGTAGTCCAAGGAAGTGGCGTAGTCGCTCTTCATACTGCTGCCCACGGCCAGCGTGGTATAGGCCTCGAAGCGCGCCTTGGCATCGTTGGCTTTCACCGCCAGCTCCAGTTGCCGGTTCGCGAGCGCCATTCCGCTATCCGGCTTCTCGAACACGGCTTTCCATGCCAGCACCTGCATGGCCTTCAACCGCGCACTGTCGGGCTGAGCAGCGTTGTTCCACACACGCCATAGCGAATCGGTTTGCGCCGATACGGGCAGAACGAGAAGGACGAAGAGCAGCGGGAGAATGCGGCGCATGGCGACCGCGTGAAGATAGGGGGCGGCCGGAGGCAGCGATGCGCAAGGGTCGTGTGTCTTCGGAATGAACACACCCTCTTATCTTTCTTGCACCATGGGAAGATCACCACGTTCTCTTTCGGCCTTTGCGATCCTGATCTCCGCGTTGCCCGCTGCGGCACAGTTCGATGCCCTGCCGGATTCGAACGCCACATGGACGGAGACGTTCTGGATCGGCCCCGGATTCCCTATGACCGGCACCTTTTACGAGTACGATCCCATCCAGCCGGACACGCTTATCGCTGGCCAGGTGTTCCAGAAGCTTCGAGCGCTCAGCTCGTTCGGGCAGTACTACTACGGTGGGGCCCTGTTGGACAATGGACTTGGACAGGTCTACGCGGTCCAGAACGGCCAGGCGCAACCCGATTTGCTGTATGATTTCGACGTGCTTCCGGGGGATACGGTAACCGACCCGCTCGGCGTATGGCAGACGGATATGAAGGTGCTGACCGTGGACACCGTGGTCATCAATGGCACCCAACGGAAACGCATCGGTATTGAATCGATCATTAGCCCTGGCGGTCCACCAGCGTACTGGATCCAGGGCATCGGCGGGAACGGAGGTCTTTTCAGTACGTGTGGTTGCAGTAGCGTTTCCGGACAGACCGAGCTCGTGTGCATGACCGTTAACGATACTGTCCAGTTCGGCGGGAACGTGGGTGGCGTGGGTGATTGCTCCCTGCTGCTTTCGTCAGGAAGCGAGGGCTTCGCTCTGGAAGAGTTCACGGTGTTCCCCGTACCGGCAGGTGATCAGCTCCAGTGGCGACCGTTAGGAGTTCAGCCCATACATGCAGAGGTCCTCGACATGGATGGCCGGATCGTGTTCGCGGGTAACACGGGGTCGAACACGCTGGAGGTCGATGGTTTCTCGACAGGGGCGTACGTCCTGCGGTTGGTGGATGCGAAAGGGAAAACGCTGTCCACGCGCTTCGTGAAACACTGAGTTCCTCAGGTGTGCACCGCTTCGCTCATGGCGAAGATGAGCTCGGGGTCCTGCTCGAAGGCTGTGCCCACCACAAGGACATCAGCGCCTGCTTCACAGAGAATGCGGGCTGTGGCCGCATCGCGGATCCCGCCGCCCACGAGCAAGGGCACATTCACCGCTTTGCACACTGCGGTGATCATAGCGGGGCTCACAGTTCGCCGTGCACCGCTGCCGGTATCCATGTACATGGAGCGAAGGCCGAGCAGTTCACCCGCCAAGGCCGTGGCCGCTGCGATGCCAGGCTTGTCATGAGGAATGGGCAGGGTCTGGCTCACATAGCTTACCGTGGTGGGCCTTCCTCCGTCCACCAACATGTAGCCTGTGGGTATGGCCTCCAACCCAAGCGCCTTGATGGAAGGAGCGGCGGTAACATGGTGCCCGATCAAGAGCTCGGGATTGCGGCCGCTGATCAGGCTGAGGAATAACACGGCATCGGCATGTCGGCTCAACTGGGCCGGACTGCCGGGAAAGAGCACCACGGGCCGGTCGCTCAGGGCCTTGACCCGTTCCACACAACGGTCGAAGCTGGCGGTAGTGAGCAGGCTGCCCCCCACGAACAGCAGGTCGGCCTTGGCCATGCAAGCGTTCTGCACGGTGCGCTCCAGCACGGCCTCATCCTGCCCGAAGTCCGGGTCGATGAGCACGGCCAGGAGCTTCCGCTGCGAACCTTTCGCCTTTTCAATGTGTTCGAGCACGGCACCCACGATGCGAACTTAACCAAACCCTCGAAGGGCAGGCCGTCCAAAGCTGGACCGGCGACCCGGAAGATCATACCTTTGCCGACCTATGAACACCACGATGGCACAGACCCAAGAGAAGCTTCAGTACAAGGTGAAGGACATGTCCCTCGCCGAATGGGGCCGTAAAGAGATCGAACTGGCCGAGGCCGAAATGCCCGGATTGATGTCCTTGCGCAAGCAGTACGGCACCGAGAAGCCCCTGAAAGGCGCTCGCATCGCCGGTTGTCTGCACATGACGATCCAGACCGCCGTGCTGATCGAGACCCTTAAAGAGCTCGGTGCCGAAGTGAGCTGGAGCAGCTGCAACATCTTCAGCACGCAGGACCATGCTGCCGCTGCCATCGCTGCTGCCGGTATCCCCGTGTACGCTTGGAAAGGCCTGAACGAGACCGAGTTCGATTGGTGCATCGAGCAGACCATTTTCGCCTTCGAAGGTGGCAAGCCGCTGAACATGATCCTCGACGATGGTGGTGACCTCACCAACATGGTGTTCGACAAGTTCCCCGAGCTCGTGGCCGGCATCAAAGGTCTCAGCGAGGAGACCACCACCGGAGTGCACCGCTTGAAGGAACGCGAGAAGAACGGCACGCTGGTGATGCCCG
>JADZGG010000320.1 GCA_020854015.1 Flavobacteriales bacterium | reverse complement strand
GCCACAGGCCCGAAACTGGAGGGACAGCTTAAGGTGCTGCGTGTGGTGCGCGATAGCATGCACTTGGACGACCTATTGCTCGAAGCGACCAACGCACCGGGGGCCCTGCGCACATCACTGCGCTTGCGCGACGGCGAAGTGGACCGCTATCGCATCGGGCTCGACCTTCGTCGACAAGGTGAAGTGCCTGTGTTGCATGTGCTGGAAGACCTTGTTCTGGACCGCAAGCCGTGGCAGGCTTCCGCAGGCAATGCGCTATTTCTGGACCCAGGAGGCATCCGCGCTGAGGATTTCATGCTGAGCAATGGTGATCAACGCTTGGAGCTGCGCACAGTGGGAGATGGCACGCACCTCGATATCGCCGAATTCGATCTGGCAGCGCTCACCGGGCTGATCCGCACGCAGGACAGCCTGGCGATCATGCGCGGCACATTGGATGGAACGGTGTTGCTTCCGGTGAATGCGCAACAGCACCTCAACGCAGATCTTCGTCTCTCCGGCTTCCACCTGATGGATGTGGAGCTGGGTTCACTGAACGTTCAGGTGAACGAGGAAACCAAGGACCGCTATCGGAGCACAATTGCGCTGGATGCCGACCGGAACCAGCTGAGCGCAGAGGTCTTGGCGGACATGTCACATACTGAGCCACACATCACGCTCGATGGCGAGCTTGACCTGGACGATCTTTCATTGTTCAGCCCCTTCGTGAAGAGCTACGTGTTCGAACTGGGTGGTGCGCTCAATGGACCGCTCGAGTATTCACAGGTCGGAAACGATGTGAAGATGCGCGGGCAAGTGGCCGTTACCGATGGACGCATCGGCCTGATCCAGACAGGTGCTGTCTATCGCATTCCTCATGACACGGTGATCTTCGATGAACAAGGCCTATCGTTCACCGACTTCGCGTTGCTCGATGCACGTGACAACCGTTTCCATCTCGACGGTCATGTGATCACTACATCGACACCGAGGCTCGACCTGCGACTACGCACCGATCGTTTCCAGTTGGTGAACAGCACGATCAAGGAGAACCCCATGTTCTACGGGAAGCTCTTCAGCAGCATCGACCTGCACATCGGTGGCACGGTGCTCACACCTTCCATGAAAGGCAGCCTTGGGGTGCTTGACTCCACCGACCTGAGCATGGTGCTTCCCGGAAGTCGTGTTGAGCTCGTGGACCATTCAGGCATCGTTCAGTTCACGACGGACTTCGATGCCCAGGACACGTTGAGCGCACATCAGGACAGTGAAATGTTGCGCGACTCGCTTGCCGCCCAATTGCCGGGCGTGGACCTTGACCTTCGCATCGCACTCGACCGCAATGCGCGCTTCAATGTGGTCATCGACCCCACGACGGGCGACCAGGCCACCTTCCGTGGCGAAGCCGACCTGCTGTTCCGATACAACCCCGAGGGTGACATGAACCTGCAAGGACCGTTCACCGTCGTTGACGGTGGATACACGGTGGAGTTCTATGGACTGGTGAAGAAGCGCTTCGAACTGGTGCCCGGGGGGAAGATCGTCTGGGACGGTGATCCGCTCACCGGCCGCATGGATGTTCAAGCCAAGTACAGCACCACAGCGGCGCCGTATCCCTTGGTGGCGAACGCGCGTGGAGGTCTGACCGAGAGCGAACGCAATAGCCTGCAGGCCCGCCTGCCCTTCGACGTGCTCATCAACATCAAGGATGCTGTGCAAGAACCGACGATCAGTTTCGGACTCGACATGGAACGGCAGGTTCGCAACAGCTATCCGCAGGTGAACAGCGTGCTGGACCAGCTTGCCAAGCCCGCCAACCAGGAAGAGCTGAACAGGCAAGTGTTCGGATTGCTGGTGCTCAGCACCTTCATTGAGAACGAGAACGGTACCGAACAAGGTGGCAGCAGCTTGGCTTCCACCGCCGCGCGTAACTCGGTGAACAGCATTCTCACCCAACAGCTCAACCGCCTTACCGGCCAAGGCATCAAAGGCATGGACATCCAACTCGGTGTGAACACATACGACCAGACCGAAGGCGGAGAGAGCTACGCTCGCACCACCGTCGACTACAAGGTGACGCAACGCATTCTCAACGACCGCGTGAGCATCGAAGCAGGTGGTTCCATGGGCGCGGATGAACGCAAGCAGGATGTAAGTTCCGTCAGCAACACGCGCGCACCGCAATACGCCATCGCCTACGACATCACCAAGGATGGCCGTCTTAGGCTTCGCGCCTACCACGAGAACGCGTACGACCTCTACGACGGCGAGCTTGTGAACAATGGCGTCGCTCTGATGATCACCCGTGATTTCGAACAGAACGCAAGGGAGCGTGAACGCCTGCGGCAGGAGATCCTCAAGCGGCGCCAGGCCGAACAGAACAAGGACGAGAAGAAGTGAGCGCGAAGGACCATAGCAGGATCAGGTCATCGGCACATGCTCGGAACGGCGCGTGGCTGATCGTCGTGCTCCTTCTCTCATCGTGCACCGGGCTGCGCTACAGTACCGAGCAACGCCCGCTCTATACCGGCTTCACCCTGGAATGGACGGAAAAACCGGTCTACGATGCCGTCGGTGCAAAGCAGGAACTGGAGGACCTGGTGAAGCCCGACGCCAACAACAGCATCCTAGGCCTTCGCCCCACCGTTGCGCTTCACAATAGCATCAAGGAACCGAAGAAGCAGAAAGGCATCAAGCACTGGCTGCGCAACAAGATCGGTTCGGAACCCGTGTACCTCGATGCCTTGCCCTTGGCGGACATCAACCGCGCCATGGTCAACCGATTGAACAATCGCGGTTACTTCAGCGCTCAGAGCAGCTACACGGTGGTCCCGCACGGGAAGCGCGCCTCGGTCGTGTTCACTGTCACCCCAGGGGCACCGCACGTGATCAGTTCCATCCGGATCGGCGCTCCAGCTGCTGGCCTGCTCGACAGCCTCATGGCCACCGAACAAGCGATGTGCCCTATCCATGTCGGCGAGCCATATGACCTGTCCCGCCTCACGGCCGAACGCAGCCGCGTGGTGGACCGCATGCGCGACAAAGGTTGGTACCGCCTGCGCGCTGATGACCTCGTCTGGGCCACCGACACTGCGCATGGAAACAAGAGCGTCGCTCTTCACCTGCGCGTCAAACCCATCACGCCATCAAGCAAACGCAACAGGTATACGATCGGCTCTGTCACTGTCCACAGCGATCAGGACGACGTCTTGCCTCCGACGGACACGGTGATGGTGGACAGCGTGCGATACATCAGTTATCTCGGCGCCTATCGGCCCGCGACCATCCTGAGGGGCGTGTATGTGCGACCTGCCTCCACCTACGCGCTCTCGCGCACCACAGCTATGCAGAGCTATCTCACCTCCTACGGTGTGTTCCGCAATGTGCTTGTGACCTACTCGGACGACACCCTCAGCAAGGGGGTCTTGAACTCGCAAGTGACCCTCCAGCCGCTGAAGCGATTCTCCCTGTTCAGCGAAGCGAGCATGGTGAGCAAGAGCAACAACTTCGCTGGGCCCGGTGTGCGCGCAGGCTTCAAGGACCGCAACTTCCTCGGTGGAGCGGAGCAATTCACACTTGACATCAACGGGCGTTTCGAAACGCAGATCTCGGGTGCCGATCAGGGCACGAACGCATATGAGGTCGGCATCAAGGCAGGTCTGGCCATCCCGCGCATGCTCTTGCTCCCGGAACCCAAAGGCATCCGCACGAGCGCGGCGGTCACCAACCTCACCGCCGGCTTCGGCCTTTTCCGCCGTATCAACCTGTACGGCATGCGCTCCGCTAGCGCTGGTTGGGGGCACACCTGGAAAAGCGACCGCCGCACATGGCATGACCTCCAATTACTGGAGTTCAGCTTCAACAAGCTCTACTACACTTCCAACGACTTCAGCGAATTCCTGCAGGACAATCCCACCATCCAGCGAAGCTTCGAGGATCAGTTCATCGTCGGCTTCGGATACACCTTTACGCATAGCACCAAGAAGCGCGACACTCAACGCAACTGGCTCGTGTACAGCCTCGGCGCCGATGAGAGCGGAAACCTCCTCAACGCGATCTACAACGTGCAGGGCACGCGACCGGAGGAAGGTTACATCCTGTTCGGCCAGCGTTTCTCACAATACGTTCGTCTGCGGCCTGAATTGCGGTGGTACCACGCGATCGGTGGTCGCGGGAACCAGCTTGTCACACGTTTCCTCTCACAAGCAGGCATCGCTTACGGAAACACGGAAGTGATGCCCTACGTGAAGCAGTTCTATACAGGCGGCACCAACAGCCTACGCGGTTTCCGTGCTCGTAGCGTGGGCCCCGGCAGCTACATCTCGCCGCAGGATGACAACCTGCTCGTGGACCAGGTGGGCGACCTGAAACTGGAAGCCAACATGGAATACCGCTTCGGTCTGTCGGGCATCGTGAAAGGTGCCTTGTTCGCAGACGTCGGCAACGTCTGGTTGCTGGATGAGGATCCGACGCGCCCGGGGGGAGCGTTCAAGTGGGACACCTTCGTGAGCGAGCTGGCCGTGGATGCAGGTATCGGCCTCCGTGTTGATCCCCAGGTCATCGTGATCCGACTGGACCTAGCAGCTCCACTGCGCCGCCCCGACCTGCCCGCTGGTGATCGCTGGGTCTTCGACGACCTTTACACCGACATCACCCGCAACTTCATTCTGAACATCGCGATCGGCTATCCGTTCTGACAGAACCACACATGGCGCTCACTCCTGCTATCAAGATCCTCGTCGCGATCGTCTCCACGTTGGTGCTCGGCTCGCTCAGCGGCCTCCTGACGATCGATGCCATCAACGGATGGTATGCCTCGTTGGCCAAGCCCTCCTTCAACCCGCCAAATTGGGTCTTCGGCCCGGCATGGACCGTGCTCTACCTCCTCATGGGCCTTGCTGCTGGACTGGTGTGGAGCGCCGAGAGTGATGGGACGTTGAAGCGCAAGGCGCTGCTTTCCTATGCCCTTCAACTCGGATTGAACATGGTCTGGACCCTCATCTTCTTCGGGCTCAGATCCCCCGCCGTCGCGCTCGTGGAGATCATTGTGCTTTGGGTCGCCATTGTTTGGTGCATCCGGCTCTTCCTTCCGATCAGTCGCGCGGCAGCGTATCTGCTCGTACCCTATTTGTTGTGGGTCACCTTCGCTTCGGTGCTCAACGCGGCGATCGTGGTCTTGAACTAGTGCGCTGCGCCTAGGAAGCGATCAGTGCCGAACTGAGGGCTTGTCGCGTTTCGACTTCCGGAAGGCCACGAACACGGCGACCAGCTGCATGCAACCGGCGAACAGGTACATGAACGGCAGGCCCTTCTTGCCCTGCGCCATGAACTCCAGCATGATGGTGAACGAGAGCAAGGCCTCGATGGCGATGAACACGGCATCGATCCAGGGGAAACGATGTGCGATCCGGTGATGGAAGGTCGCCAGGGTCAGGAACACCATCGAAGCGACCGCGAACAGCAAGTAGGTCGCGTGACCATGCTCATACCGCTCATACGCATGCAGCGCGATGAGCAGACCAGCGAACACGTGGGCGAAGCGGAGCAGGCGTTCCTTGCGCGGTGAGTTCCCTGTAGAGGACATGGCGGTAAAGGTGGTGAATGTGGTGGTGTAATGATGGTAGCACAGATCGTGATAGCATCGCTCACATGATCTTTCTTTCGATCGTGGAAAACTGATCATCAACCACCCCACCCTTGTCGGGTACCTTCGTGGCCCTTCCCACCATGCAATTCTCCCACCTCCACGTCCATACCCAATTCTCGCTCCTGGACGGCGCCGCCAGCATCCCGGCGCTGTTCAAGAAGGCCGCCAAGGATGGCCAGCCGGCCATCGCCATCACCGACCATGGCAACATGTTCGGCGCCTTCAAGTTCGTGGCCGAGGCCGGCAAGCACAAGAACGAGGACGGCACGCCGAAGGTGAAGCCCATCGTGGGCTGCGAGTTCTACGTGGTCAACGACCGCCATAAGAAGGTCTTCACCCGCGAGGACAAGGACAAGCGCTTCCACCAGTTGATGCTGGCGAAGAACGCCACCGGCTACCGCAACCTCAGCAAGCTCTGCTCCCTGGGCTACATCGACGGCTTCTACAGCAAGTACCCGCGGATCGATAAGGCGCTGATCGAGCAATACCACGAAGGACTGATCGCCACCACCTGCTGCCTCGGCGCCAGCGTGCCCCAGGCCATCCTGCGCGGTGGCACGGGCGACCTGCAGAAAGCGGAGGACGAGTTCCGCTGGTGGCTGGACCTCTTCGGCGAGGACTACTACGTCGAACTCCAACGCCACGGCATACCCGAACAGGACCAAGTGAACGCTGTGCTGGTGCAATGGGCGCGCAAGTACAACGTGCCCATCATCGCCAGCAACGACAGCCACTACACCGACCAGGCGGATAGCAACGCGCACGACATCCTGCTGTGCATCAACACCGGCGAGAAGCAGAGTACGCCCAAGGCTGAGGATGGTGACGAGGAAGGCTCGAAGGGAAAGCGCTTCGCGTTCTACAACGACGAGTTCTTCTTCAAGACGCAGGCGCAGATGGCGCAGACCTTCCATGACCTGCCGGAAGCCCTGGACAACACGAACCTGATCGTGGACAAGGTGGAGGCGCTGAAGCTGAAGAAGGACATCCTCCTTCCCAACTTCCAGCTACCAGAAGGCTTTACCAACCAGGACGAATACCTGCAGCACCTCACCTATGAAGGTGCGATCAGGCGTTACCTGAGCAACAACGAAAGCGCTTCGGCGGTGCTCAGCGGGACACCGGAAAAGGGATTGAGCGGCGGCATCGATTCCCTCGATCCGAAGATCAAAGAGCGCCTGGACTTCGAGCTTTTCGTGATCCGCACCATGGGCTTCGCGGGCTACTTCCTGATCGTGCAGGACTTCATCAACCACGGTCGCGACATCGGCGTGTTGATCGGTCCGGGTCGTGGCAGTGCGGCGGGCAGCGCGGTGGCCTATTGCATCGGCATCACCAACATCGACCCGATCAAGTACGACCTGCTGTTCGAGCGCTTCCTGAATCCGGACCGCAAGAGCATGCCCGATATCGATACGGACTTCGACGACGAAGGCCGCCAGAAGGTGATCGATTACGTGGTGGAGAAATACGGCCAGAACCAGGTGGCACAGATCGTCACCTACGGCAGCATGGCCGCGAAGAGCAGCATTCGCGATGTGAGCCGCGTGCTCGACCTGCCACTGCAGGAAGCGGACCGCTTGGCGAAACTGATCCCGGAACGACCGGGAATCGAACTAGGCCGCATCCTTCGCGCACCGCTCGATGGCGAAGGCAGCCTGAAGCAGAAGGAGAACCTGGGCAGCGAGGAGATCGCGTTGGTGAAGCAGCTCCGCGAGATCCTGGAGAGCGGCGAGCTCACTGCCGATGTGTTGCGCGAGGCCGAGAAGTTGGAAGGCTCCGTGCGTGGCACCGGTGTGCATGCGGCTGGCATCATCATCGCACCGAGCGACCTCACGGAGATCATCCCCGTGTGCACCTCGAAGGAATCCTCCCTGCTGCTGACGCAGTACGACGGCAAGGTGATCGAGGACGCGGGTGTGATCAAGATGGACTTCCTGGGGCTGAAGACGCTCACCATCATCCGCGATGCCCTGCGTATGATCGATGCGAACCACGGCATCCAGATCGACATTGATGGTATTCCGCTGGACGACCCGAAGACCTACGCGCTCTACCAGCGTGCGGAAACGAACGGGACCTTCCAGTTCGAAAGCGCGGGCATGCAGAAGTACTTGCGCGAATTGAAGGCGGATACGTTCGGCGACCTCATTGCCATGAACGCGCTGTACCGTCCGGGTCCGCTGGAATACATCCCCACCTTCATCAAGCGGAAACACGGTCTGGAGAAGATCGTGTACGACCTCCCGGAGATGGAGGAGCTGCTGAAGGAGACCTACGGCGTGACGGTGTATCAGGAGCAGGTGATGTTGCTCAGCCAAAAGCTCGCAGGTTTCACCAAAGGTGACGCTGACGTGCTGCGTAAGGCGATGGGCAAAAAGGACCGCGCCACGCTGGACAAGATGAAGGGCAAGTTCCTGGAGGGCACCGCCGCCAAGGGACTCGACCCGAAGGTCTGCAACAAGGTCTGGACCGACTGGGAGGCTTTTGCGCAATACGCCTTCAACAAGAGCCACAGTACCTGCTACGCTTTCGTGGCCTACCAGACCGCCTGGCTCAAGGCGAACTACCCGAGCGAGTTCATGGCCAGCGTGCTCACGCATTCCGGCGGGCAGATCGATAAGATCACCTTCTTCATGGAAGAATGCCGTCGCATGGGCATCTCCGTGCTGGGTCCCGATGTGAACGAGAGCGGCCTGCAGTTCACCGTGAACAAGACCGGTCAGATCCGTTTCGGTCTTGGCGCAGTGAAGGGCGTGGGTGAAGCGGCCGTGGAGTCCATCGTGAACGAACGCAAGAGCGAGCGGGGGCCCTTCACCAGCATCTTCGACCTGATGCGCCGCGTGAACCTGCGAAGCGCCAACCGCAAGGCCTTGGAGAGTCTGGCCTATGCCGGCGCGTTCGACGGATTCGAAAAAACGCACCGTGCGCACTTCTTCCACAGCCCGGGAGAAGGCAAGCCGACCTTCATCGAAACATTGACACGTTATGGACAGCAGCACCAGGACGGTGAGGACAGCAGCCAGGTGAACATGTTCGGGGATGCCGACGATGCGGCCGGGATCCCCGAGCCTGCCCTGCCGCAGATCGAGCCCTGGAGCGCACTTGAGCAGCTTCACCACGAGAAGGAGGTGATCGGCTTCTACCTCAGCGGCCATCCGCTGGACGATCACCGCCTGGAGATCAAGCACCTCTGCAATACGACGTTACCGGAACTGAAAGAACTGGACAAGCTGGCCGGTCGCGAGCTCACCTTC
>JADZGG010000319.1 GCA_020854015.1 Flavobacteriales bacterium | reverse complement strand
TTGCGCACGCTCATCAGGATCCAATCCGCAGTGTGCTTGTGGGCCATGGGGCCTGCATCTGTAGGCAGGCTGTTGTAGTCGGCCTGGCAACCATCGTAGCGCCACTGGCAGGAATTGATGTAGTGCCAAATAGGTGCTTGTTGCAAGCGGGCCACGGTACCATGGTCCTTGGAACTCATGATGGCAGCCCATGAATCCACAGGTGCCAGTTTCTCCTGTCCCACATAGTGGTTCATGCCACCACCGTTCTTACCGTTGCAGCCGGTGAGCATCTGTGCGGTGATGGAGGCACGGTACATCAGGTTGCCATGGAACCAGTGGTTGATGGCGGCACCCACGATCACCATGCACTTGCCTTCGGTCTTCTCGGCGGTGCTGGCCCATTCGCGAGCAAACTTGATGGCCGTCTTGCGACCGATACCGGTGAAGATCTCCTGCCAAGCGGGTGTATAGGCCTGCTCCTTATCGTCGTAATCCTTCGGGTATTCACCCGCCAGTCCGCGGCCCACGCCGTACTGCCCCATGAGCAGATCGTAGATCGTAGTCACGGCCACGCGCTCCCCATCGGCAGTGGTCACATGGCGAACCGGTATACCACGCATGGCGGTCTTGCGCAGGCCGTACTCCGTGAACTCCACTTGCAGCACGTCCTCATGCTTCTCCAGGAATGAGAGCTCCGGATCGTATGGACGATCGTCAGTGCCGTTCTCATACTTCAGGTTCCAGTTGCCCTGCTGCTTATCCCAGCGATAGCCGGCGGTGCCCTTGGGTGTGATCAGATCACCGGTGGCGGAATCGGCCACGAGGAACTTCCATTCACCGTTGCTCACATCCTTGTATTGGGCCAAACGGTCGGCACGCAGCAAGCGACCGGGCTTGAAACGGTCCCCGTCCTTGTTCAGTTCCACCAAGAAGGGCGAATCCGTGTAACGCTTGACGTATTCCTTGAAATAAGGCGTCGTCTTTTCCACGTGCCATTCCTTGAGGATCACATGGGTGACGGCCATCCAGAAGGCTCCGTCGGAACCGGCATGTGCAGGGATCCATTGATCGGCGTGTTTGGCCACCATGCTGAAGTCCGGTGACATCACCACGGTCTTGGTGCCGTTGTGCCGCGCCTCGCTGAAGAAGTGGATGTCCGGCGTACGGGTCATGCCCAAATTGGCACCCATGCTCACGCAGAACTTCGAGTTGAACCAGTCGGCACTCTCGCAAACATCGGTCTGCTCACCCCAGACCTCGGGGAAGGCATTGGGCAGATCGCAGTACCAGTCATAGAAACTGAGGTTGACACCTCCCATCAATTGGAGGTATCGAGCACCCGAAGCATAGCTGAGCATGCTCATGGCCGGGATCGGCGAGAAGCCGATGATGCGGTCCGGACCGTACTTCTTCACGGTGTACAGGTTGGAAGCTGCGATCAGCTCCAGCACTTCATCCCAATGTACCCTGCGGAAGCCACCCTTGCCGCGGGCCCACTGGTAGCGACTGCGTTTGGTCGCATCGTTCTGGATGTTCTCCCAGGCTTTCACGGGATCCCCCCCTGCCTTCTCCTTCTCTTCGCGGAAGATGTCGATCAGGGCACCGCGCATCAGCGGGTACTTCACCCGGATGGGGCTGTAGAGATACCACGAATAAGAGATGCCGCGTTGGCATCCACGTGGCTCGTATGGCGGAAGCTCCTTGTCCAGGATGGGGTAATCCAGGGCCTGCATTTCCCAGACCACGATGCCATCCTTCACGTGGATGTTCCACGAACAACCACCGGTGCAGTTCACCCCGTGGGTACTGCGCACCACCTTGTCATACTGCCACCTGTTGCGGTAGAATTCCTCCCACTTACGCGACTTGGGTGCAATGATATCCTCGATCCAGCTCATGGTTCTTGGTATTTCTGATCAAATGGAACGGATCTGCCTTTCGATGATCTCGTGGCGCACCGGGTTGTGCAAGCGTTTCCACCAAGTAATGGCAGCCAAGGCCATGATGGCCACCAACCCGGCCAGGCCCCAGATCATCATACTGATGTACCCGCCGGATCCGGCTTGGGCGATTTCGACCGGCGAGGTGCGGTCCACTTCGTACAGGTATGCGGCAAGGGCGTGGATCTCCTCCTCCGTGAGAGCGGCAACTCCACTGTACGCGCTGGCCATTGCGGGAAATGGCGGGGCACCCATGATGCCCGTGATACCTGCATGGCCCATGCGTGCATACACATGCGTAAGATCCTTGGCAAGCAGTCCACCGGGTATCCCGGACGTTCCGGCATTGTGGCAAGAGACGCAGGAAGGGCCACCGCCATGTGGACCTCCAGTGAACAAGGTCATACCCTGCTCTATATCGTCAGCGGTATACTCGATCGGTGCCTCCGGTTCGACCACCACACTCGCATCGGCCTGTTGCGCAGGCTTGCCGAAACCGGCGAGGTAGCCCAGAACCGCATCCAGATCAGGATCACTCAAAGGCTGATCGATCATGATCATCTGGTTGAACTCATTGAAAATGGCCACGGCATCGGGATCACCCGACTTCACCATGGATTGGGAACTGTGGATGAACTTCCGCAGCCACGCATCCGAGCGTTTCTCGGTCACACCCGTCAGGTCCGGACCGACCAAGCGCTTGCCCATCATGTGGCAGGCCGAGCAGTTCTGTTTGAACACCGCCTCCCCATCCTGAGCGGATAGGTCGAGTACCATGGGCATGGCCATGAACAAGGCGATCGCATGTATGATGAATGGCTTTCTCATCGTTCCTGATCGGTTATCGAGAGCTGCGGATCCGATCCTCCACACTGAACTCCCGGTCGCAATATTCTGTCATGGCGAGGTACCATTATATGATATATATCAGTTTTGTAAAAGATCCGCATCATATTCTTGCCAGCGTGATCCTGGATCACCCCGGATGGAAAACCGGAGTGACCGATCGAACGCCATGAATGACCAAGAACCGATCAGTGTTGCTCGTGCACGGGCTCAGGTGCGGCAGCTCGTTGCACCGCTCGGAACGGAGGACATTCCCCTACTGAACGCGAATGGGCGTGTGCTTTCGGCAACCATTCGAAGCGGGATGGAACTTCCTCCTTTCACGCGTGCCGCCATGGACGGATACGCATTGGGAGCAGGGCCGGATCGCGCAGGCACCCGCTTCGAGGTGGTGGGGCATGTGGCAGCCGGGGATCCGATGCCGCCCCCCTTGGCGGCCGGTCAAGCTGTGCGGATCCTTACCGGCGCACCAGTACCGGCCGAAACCATGGCCATCGTGCAGCAGGAATGGGCCACCCGGCTGGCCGACCATGTAGTACTGGAACGCGATGTGAATGAAGGCATGCATATTCGCCTCAAGGGTGAGACCCTACCGAAAGGGGCCAGTGCCATAGAAGCAAGAACGATCCTTTCGCCGGCAGCTTTGGGCTTTCTATCCATGCTTGGCATCACCGAGGTGCCTGTCCACAGAAGGCCACGCGTTTCGGTACTGGTCACCGGCAGTGAATTGATAGCACCGGGATCGCCCTTACGGGATGGGCAAGTCTACGAAAGCAACTCAGCCATGCTGGCATCTGCACTGGCCCGCGACGGAGCAGAAACAAAAATGGCTTTGGTGGACGATGATCCGGATCGGATCCAAACGGCCATCGCCAATGCCTTGTCGAACTGCGACATGCTCCTGATCAGCGGCGGCAACTCCGTGGGTGATCATGATCACGTGCATGCTGCCCTACATGCGCTAAAGGTGACCGAAGTCTTTCACCACGTGGCACAGAAGCCTGGCAAACCACTCTACTTCGGATCATACGGTCGAAAGCCGGTATTCGCACTACCGGGTAATCCAGCTGCCAGTTTGGTGTGTTACCGCATGTACGTGCTGGATGCCTTGCGCCGCATGCAGGGTGTCGCGGGTCGAACTGATGAAAGCCTCGCGTTGCCCTTGGCGAACTGCTCGGTGAAAGGAGTCGAACACGCCCAATTCCTCTTTGGCAGGGTCCGCAATGGACGGGTGTCCATTTTGGGCGAACAAGGATCATCAATGCTGCAAGCAGCAGCCCATGCCAATGTGCTGGTGCATATTCCGGCACGTGATAGTGGCAGAGGTCCGGGGGATATCGTACGGACCTACCGGCTTTGGACCATGCTTCAATGACATACATCTTACCATTAGCTCCACGGTCGAATTAACTTGGCGGTATTGTGCCGCAATGAAAACTCAACCATGTCCTACCCTTGCAGGTGATGATCGACGTTGAAGGACTGCCCCTGTTCCTGCTGCTACTAGCGGTCGTGGCCTTCCTATACGCCAGTGTTGGACATGGCGGGGCCAGCGGCTACCTCATGCTCATGGCGCTGTGGTCCTTTCCGGTGGATACGATGCGCACCTCGGCATTGGTGCTCAACCTCTTCGTGGCCGCCGCTTCCTTCCTGCTGTTCGCACGCAAAGGCCATTTCAGGCCGCGCCTGCTGATCGCCTTCGCGGTCGCCTCAGTGCCCATGGCCTTTCTGGGAGGACTTATGACGGTGGATGCCTTGCTCTATCGCAAGATATTGGGCGTCCTTCTTTTCGTGGCGATCGCGCGCATGCTGGGCGTTTTCGGTACGGAACGACCCGGACTGCGACCGGTGCTTTGGTGGCAGGGGATGCTCGTTGGTGCATCCATCGGATTCCTCTCCGGACTCATCGGTATCGGTGGCGGTATCATTTTGGGCCCAGTGATCCTGCTCATGCGCTGGGGAACCGTGAAGGAGGCGGCCGCCGTATCCGCAGCGTTCATCTGGGTGAACTCGGCCGCCGCCCTTGCGGGTGGTCTGAGCCAGGGTTTCACCCTACCCCCCGATCTGTTCGTGCTGGTGGGTGTCGCATTCACGGGCGGTCTTCTGGGCGCCTACTTCGGCAGCGGCCGCTTCACCAACACGGTGCTCCTGCGTACACTTGCCTCGGTGCTCGCCATCGCTGGCATCAAGCTTCTTGTCAGTTGATGTTGCATCCAACGACCATGAACGAACCAAGCACCTTGAAGGAACATGAACTGATCTGCTTCGGCATGATCGCCGAATGGGCCGGGGGACCCCGACAGCAACTCACATTGCCACCGGGGTCCCGTGTGGCGGACCTGCGCAAAGCCGCACAGGAACGCTGGCCGCAACTGGCCGATACCACCTACCAGGTGGCCGTGGACCAACGTCTGGCCACCGATGACACGGAACTGGAAAGCGCCCGTGAGATCGCGCTCCTGCCACCCTTCGCCGGCGGATGAGGTATGCACGCCAGATAGCCCTGCCCAATGTGGGCCGCGATGGTCAGCAGAAGCTGCGTGCCGCGAAGGTGCTCATGGTGGGTGCCGGTGGCTTGGGCTGTCCCGCACTCCAATACTTGGCCGCCGCAGGCGTGGGCACTTTGGGCATCGTGGACGGCGATCACGTCGAGTTATCCAACCTGCATAGGCAGACGCTTTTTACCGCAGGCGACATCGGCAGGAACAAAGCCGAGGTGGCCGTCGAACGCCTTCACGCGCTCAATCCGGATGTGAAGCTCGTGCCCTATCCCGAGCATCTCGATGGGCACAACGCGGCACGCATCGCGGCTGGATACGATGTAGTGATCGACGGCACCGACGACCCCATGGCACGCTACCTGATCAACGACCTGTGCGTGCAGTTGGGGATACCATTCGTTCACGGTTCCATCCATCGCTTCGCCGGACAGGTCAGTGTTCTCAACTACCAGGGCGGACCAACGTACCGCTGCCTTGGCCCGGACCAGCCTGCTGCGGGTGAGTTCCCCGATTGTGCGCAAGCCGGCGTACTCGGTGTGCTGCCGGGCATCATCGGCACGGTGCAGGCGTCGGAGGCCTTGAAGATCATCCTTGGCATCGGCACCACCCTCAGCGGCAAACTCAAGGTGATCGACCCGCTGCAGTGGGAGGAACGCACCATCGCATTCGCGCGCAACGAGGAACAGGTCATCAAGGCACGCGCCAGCGATCTGCACACGTTCATGCCCGAGCAGAATTGCGATACTGGAAGCTCGATCGATGCCGCGCAATTGATGGAATGGCTCGCCGAGGGACAACGCATCCACCTGCTCGATGTGCGCGAACTCCATGAAGAACCCGCCATGGATGTGCCCAGCGTATTGCGCATTCCCTTGGGCCAACTACTGGGTCGGCTGGACGAGTTGCCCGCTGAAGGTACCTTGGTGGTGATCTGCCAACACGGCATCCGCAGCAAACGCGCAATGGACCTGCTCAACAAGGCGGGGCTTCCACTGCGGATCCTCAATCTCGAAGGCGGTATGGCCGCTTTCGCCTCAAGCAAGCATATAGCATGAGCACCGC
Source organism: Flavobacteriales bacterium (assembly GCA_020854015.1). Classification (GTDB taxonomy): domain Bacteria; phylum Bacteroidota; class Bacteroidia; order Flavobacteriales_F; family PHOS-HE28; genus PHOS-HE28. The sequence continues at coordinate 4,111 of JADZGG010000319.1, read as the reverse complement.
CAAAAAGACCAAGAACATTTTCATCGACGGTCCCATCACACCGGAACGCATCGCCACTTCCATCGCGCATCACCAAGCGAAGACGGACATCGGGGCGCATGACATCTTCCTTGGCCAGGTGCGGGCCGATACCATCGAAGGCAAGGTCGTAGCTGCCATCGATTACAGCGCGCATGCCGACATGGCCAATGCGGTGATGGACGCCATCCGCGAAGACACTTTTACCAACTACCCGATCACCTGCATGCACGTGTTCCACAGTCTGGGTACCGTGAAGGCCGGTGAACTCTGCCTCTTCGTCTTCACCTCTTCAGCGCACCGGAACACCTGCATGGATGCCACCCGTTACGTGGTGGAGCGCATCAAGAAGGAACTGCCCGTGTTCGGCAAGGAGCTGTTCCCGGACAGCACCCACGTTTGGAAACAGAACAACTGACAGCGAAGATCCCTTCGCCCCAAAGCCCTTGGTGAGTTCACCTCACCGGAAAAGATGATCGACATCACCCATAAACCCACCACCCTGCGCAGTGCCACCGCACAAGCGATCGTGCGTGCAAGCGACCCACGGACCATCAACGCCGTTCGCCAGGGCACCGTGCCCAAGGGCAACGTGCTGGAAAGCGCACGCGTTGCCGCCTTGTTCGGCGTGAAGAAGACCCACGAGCTGATCCCGGATTGCCATCCTCTGCCCATCGAGCATGCCGAATGCAGCTTCGAGCTCGGTGAAATGGACATCACCATCACCATGCGGGTGCGCACCATCTACCGCACCGGCGTCGAGGTGGAGGCCATGCACGGGGCCAGTGTAGCGGCGCTCACCATGTACGACATGCTCAAGCCGATCGACAAGGGCATTGAACTGCACGCGATCAAGCTGATCGAAAAGAAAGGTGGCAAGAGCGACTTCCGCAGCCGCTACCGGGAAGCGCTCACGGCGACGGTGATCGTGTGCAGCGACACCATCTCCAAAGGGAAGAAGGAGGACAAGGCGGGCAAGGCCATCATGGCCAAGCTGGAGGCTTGCGGAGTGCGGATCGCACACCAGGCCGTGATCCCCGACGAGACGAGCGATATCCAACAGCAGGTGCGCGATGCCGTGGAGCGCGGCAGCGACATGGTGATCTTCACTGGCGGAACCGGGCTTTCCCCACGTGATGTGACACCGGAAGCCTTGCGGCCGTTGCTGGAACGAGAGATCCCCGGCATTGCCGAAGTGGTGCGCGATTTCGGACAGGCACGCACCCCCTACGCCATGCTCTCCCGCGCTCTGGCCGGAACCATCGGCACTACCTTGGTACTCGCGCTGCCCGGTTCCACCAAGGGCGCCACCGAAAGCATGGATGCCTTGTTCCCACCCCTGCTGCACCTGTTCGGTATCATGCGGAGCGCAGCCCACGACGGTCCAGATGTCCCTGTTCAGCTATAATAGCAGCCACAAGATCATCGTCAGCATCGCCATCCTGTCCGCGGTGGCGTTGCACACCATCCTGAACAGGCCCGGCCAACCCACGTATGAGAACGGCCAGGTGAAACAATCCGGCAGCGTGGTGAACGGGCACAACCACGGCGTGTGGACCTGGTACCACCCCAACGGACACAGGAAGATGCAGGGACGATTCGTACGCGGTGAACGCACAGGGCTGTGGGTCACCTTCGCACCCGACGGGGACACGCTCACCACCGGCTTCTACCGCAACGACCGCCTCAACGGCGACTACACGGTTTATGCGCCGGGCGATCAGAAGGTGCATGTGACCCATTACGTGGAAGACAAGCCGGTATCAAGCGCTGCGTTGGAACAGCATTGAGGCATCCGCAGACCTTTTGAGCGTTGCTTTCCTTTGCGGTCATCACTCGCCAACACGACCAGTTCCACTTCACCATGCTATTGCGTTTGCTGCCTCTGCCCTTCATCGCCCTGGCCCTGCTGGCAGGCATCACCGGGGGCTGGATACGCATGGGGTGGGATCTTACCCTGCTCAGTGCCGCTGCGAACCACGGCATACTGATGACCTGTGGAATGTTGGGCACCTTGATCGTGCTGGAGCGCACCGTGACGATGCCCGCTCCATGGTGGCGGGCCTTCCCCTTGTTGTGCGCTGCAGGCACGGTGCTGTTGTTGACCGGTTTCACGAACGCCGGGTTGCCAGCCATGCTCTTTGGCAACGCAGGACTGGTGGCCCTGTACCTGGTGCAGATGCGCGATCATCGCGAAGCGTACTGGCACATCCTGCTCGCCGGTGCACTGTCCTGGGGTATCGGCACCGCATTGGTCTGGCAGGGAGCTCCGGTCCTTGCCGCCGCGCCTTGGTGGATCACCTTCCTCCTTTTCACCATCGTGGGCGAACGACTGGAGTTGACCCGCTACCTGCCCGTGCCGCGCATCGCCAAGGTGTTGCTGTGGGTGCTGCTGGCGCTGTACTTCGCGGGGCTGCTCCTCCCATTCCATGGAACCGGACGGCTGCTGCTGGGCGTGTCCACCACGGCCATCGCACTTTGGCTGCTGCGCTATGACATGGCCCGCAAGGGCGTGCGCAAACCCGGCATGCACCGCTACGTGGGCGGCGGCCTGCTGGTAGGTCATACCTGGTTACTGGTCCATGGACTGATCACGCTACTGGCCGGCGCGCAACCCTTCTACTACGACCTGTACCTGCACACCTTCTTCCTGGGCTTCACCTTCTCCATGGTGTGGGCCCATGCCCCCATCATCCTGCCTGGGGTGCTACGGAGTCCGCACAACCCGTTCCGAACGTGGCTCTGGATCCCGTGGGCATTGTTCCAGCTCACGCTGCTGGGGCGCATCGTTGCCACCCTCGCCGTTGCCGTGGAGGCGCGCCGCTTCTTCGGCCTGCTCAACGGGATCGCCATGCTGGGCATGTTCGCCTGCATGGCGGGGATCATGGTGTGGAAGACGCGCAGTACACGGCGCTTCGCAGCACCGTGAGCCCAGGGTCAGGACGTACGCTTACTTCCCCTCGTAGCTCACCTTCTTCCCGATCGAAGAAAGGCCCAACATGGCATCGGACGAAGTGAAGATCGTGTGCAGGTGTTCAAGCTCGGACGCGCAGCCACGGCCATCGGTGATGAGCTTGTCCGCGATGCGCAAGGCAAGCGGGGCCTTGCGTTGCAGCGTGCCCAGGATCCGTTCCACCTCGGCGGGTGCGATGCCGTTGCCGCCGTGCTTCCCGGCAAGGAGCTCTTCGATGCCGTTGCGCTCGAAGAATGCCGCGATGCCTTTCCACGGTTCGGCCGGTGTGCCGATGCGGTGCACGGACGGGGCGAGCGTTCCGTCCAGGATCGCGTCGATGTCGTCATGGCTGACGATGCCGTCGATCAGGCCCATGGCCAGCGCATCGGCGGCGTTGAGCATGCGGCCGGTATGCACCAGGTACTTGGCGAGCCCCTTGCCCACGCGGGTGGCTGTGCGCTGCGTGCCGCCCAGCCCCGGATAGATGCCGATGCCCGTTTCGGGGAAGGCCATCACCGCCTTGGGGTGCGCCACGATGATGTCCGCGCAGAGGGCCAGCTCCAGGCCACCGCCCAAGGCCAGGCCGTTCAGCACGGCCACCACCGGCTTGGGCGATGCATCGATGCGGTGGAACACCTGCTGCCCGTAGGCCGTGAAGCGCTCGATCGCGTTGATGTCGCCGCGCTTCATGTGGGTGACGAAGAACTTGATGTCGGCACCGGCCACGAAGGCCTTGCCCGATCCGGTGAGGGCGATGGTGCGCACCTGCGGATCGGCGAGGGCGCGGGTGAAGCGCTCGTCGAGTTGGGCCATCACCTCCTCGTTCAGCGCGTTGTTGTCCTCGGGCCGGTCCATGGTGATGGTGGCCACGCCGTTGCGCACCTCCAACCTTACGTGCTCCATGGCCCATGCCGCAGGGCCGATGGACGTCGGTTCCGCTAGGCCGTAGCGCTTGGCCACATCGCCCACCATGCGGCGCACTTCCGCCTCGCCCCTTGCGCTCATCAATGCAATGGGGCCTTTGCGCCAGCGCAGGCCGATGCGCGCACCGCGTTCGATGGCCAGGGCATCGCACACCTGCTCGTCCAACAGTTGCGTGCTGACGAAGCACACGATCCCCAGCATGCGATCGGCGATCGT
>JADZGG010000318.1 GCA_020854015.1 Flavobacteriales bacterium | reverse complement strand
GACCCGATGAACGCCACATCCGACGCAGCGATGTGCGCGCCCTGAAGCCACTGCTCACCACCGAGTTCAACATCGAAGGTTACCCTTCGGAGGACTTCATCGCACTGGTGTTGGACGTGCGCCCCGCACAGGTCACGTTTGTGCCGGATCCCCCTGGCGCGCTTACGAGCAACGCAGGTTGGGATGCACGCACGCACAAGGCTTTTCTGAAGGAAGTGATCGCGCGCTTCAAGGGCGCCGGCATCCGCACGTCCATCTTCATGGGCACCGACCAGGAGCTTATCGGCCATGCCGCTGACACCGACACCGACCGTATCGAACTTTACACAGAACCTTATGCGGTCGGCTACCATGCGGACCGGGAGGCTGTCGTCGCGCCCTTCGTGAGGGCCGGGGAACGCGCTGCGGAATTGGGCCTTGGCCTCAACGCTGGTCACGACCTGGACCGTGAAAATCTGCGCTACTTCGCGCAGCAGGTGCCCGGTCTTCTGGAGGTATCCATCGGTCACGCGCTGATCTGCGATGCGCTGCGCTTCGGGTTGGAGAACACGGTGCAGTTGTATTTGAGGGAATTGCGATGAGCGTTCAACTCTTCCATCGCCGCACCGGCAACGGCCAGCCCATTGTGATCCTGCACGGCCTGTTCGGTAGCAGCGATAACCTGGGTTCCATCGGCAAGGAGCTGGCCACGGACCATGAGGTGATCCTCGTGGATCAGCGTGACCACGGTCGCAGCCCGCACACCGACCGCATCACCTATCCGCTGATGGCGGAAGATGTGTTCGAGCTGCTTGCGAATGAAGGCCTTCGCGATGTGGTGCTCGTGGGGCACAGCATGGGCGGCAAGACGGCCATGCGTTTCGCGCAACTCTATCCCGGCCTGTTGAAGCAGCTGGTGGTGATCGACATCGGACCGCGCGAGTACACCTCCAAGAACCACGACCACATCATCGCCGCGCTGCAGGACATCGACCTCACGACCAAGCGCACGCGACAGGAAGTGGAGGAGCACCTGACGCGCTTTGTGCCTGAGCCGGGTGTGGTGCAGTTCCTGATGAAGAGCCTTTACTGGGGAACGCCGGAGCAATTGGCTTGGCGATTCAACGTGCCGGTGATCGCACGCGACCTGAAGGACATCCTCGCGGCGATCGGTCCGGAAACGGTGCGTACGCCAACACTTTTCATCCGGGGTGGTCAGAGCGACTACATCACCCGTGAGGATCTTCCGCAGATGAAGGAACAGTTCCCCAAGTGCCGTGTGGAGACCATCGATTTCGCAGGGCACTGGGTACACGCCCAAGCACCGGATGAAGTGGTGGAGTTGATCCGCTCGGTGTCATGAGGATCTTGGTCGCCATTGCGGCGTTGGCCCTTCCTTCCGTGTTGCACGCGCAGCTAGATACGGGGCTGGTGCGCTACCATGGGGGCTTCGACTTCAACGAAGGGATCTACCAGCGCTTCGAGGCTTTTCGAGACAATGCGCCCACCATTCCGCTGAAGGACCTGACCGATGCACAAGGCCGACCTGTGACCGACCTGATGCGTGGTGACAAGCTCTACCACTCCGATAGCACGGGTGCTCGCGTTCCCATGACCCTTGACAATGTCTGGGGCCTTTGCAACAACAACGTGATCTACCTGCGAGCAGGGGATGGCTTCTATCGCATCGGCATGATGGGCAGCCTGTGCCATGTGCTCTACGAAAGCAGCTATCAGGACTTCAACAACTACGGCTATGGCACCATGATGGGCGGTCCTGTGACGCGCACCGTGCAGGAGCAGCGCATCCTTGACATGGAGACCGGTGCCTTCCTTTCGCTCAACGCCGCCACCATGGAGCAGCTGCTGAAACGTGACGAGGTGCTGTACGAGGAATGGAGCGCGGTCCCGGTGAAGAAGCGAAAGGAGGAGGTGATCTTCCTGTTCCTACGCCGCTACAACGACCGGCATCCGCTGTTCTTCCCCATTTCGGCACCGTAGGACCCGGCTACGGCATGGCACTTGCCAACGTGAAGGCTGTGTGAACCGACCGATCCGGCCTTTTCGATCGGCTATCTTGCCCGCCATTCCCCCACCGATGATCCGTTCCGGCCTTTCGCTCTCCGTTGTTCTGCTCCTTTCCGCCTCCACAGCGTTCGCCCAGACCGACGGCGCGGCTAAGACGGAATACGTGCCCTTTTGCATCGGCTTCTACAACATCGAGAACCTGTACGACACGATCGATTCCCCCGATACGGACGATGCGGAGTGGCTGCCGGGCAGTGCCAAACAGTGGGGTTCGGATCGCTACATCCGGAAGGTGGAGAAGATGGGCGAAGTGATCGGTGGCATGGCCAAGGACCTCAGCCCGAACGGACTTGGCTTGATAGGGCTCGCCGAAGTGGAGAGCCGCAGTGTGCTGGAAGACCTGGTGAAGAGCAAGCCGCTTGCCAGCCGTCGCTATGGCATCGTACACCACGACTCACCGGATCGCCGTGGCGTGGATGTGGCCATGCTCTACGACCCCTCGCGTTTCGCCCTTCTGCACGAACGCACCTACACGGTACACAACCCCGCCGACACCTCGTGGCGCACGCGCGACCAGCTTGTGGTGACGGGCGTGGCCGATGGCGATACGCTCTCGGTGATCGTCGCACACTGGCCGTCCCGTCGTGGTGGTGAGGCCCGTTCGCGCCCGTTGCGTGTGCTCGCCGCGGAGCTCGGTCGCCACATCGTTGATTCGCTAGCAGCGGCACATCCACAAGGCCGCATCGCTTACATGGGCGATCTGAACGACGACCCCGTGGACATCAGCGTGAACAAGTTCCTCAAGAGCACTGGCGACAAGACCAAGGCCGTGGATGGTCGGTTCTTCAACCCCATGTTCGACCTGTTTAACAAGGGTATCGGGTCGTTGGCATGGAAGGATAGCTGGAACCTTTTCGACCAGATCATCCTCAGCCCCAACCTGGTCACAGGTGATGGTGGACGCTACCACTACTACGGCACACGTGTGTTCAACGAGCCACGGTTGCGCCAGGCGGACGGCAACTTCCAAGGCTATCCGTTCCGCACCTATGTTGGCGATCAGTACACCGATGGCTGGAGCGACCACTTCCCGGTGTTCGTGATCTTGGTGCGGGAGAAGTGACCAGTTCCGTGGGTTTGAACCATAGATGGACACCGATGAACACGGATGGGTTTCCATAATTGGTCGTGGCAGGGAACTTGCCGGCAGTTGATAGGCGTTCCACATCACACGTGAGGAAATGCAAAGCGGGGCGCCCATTGGACGCCCCGCTTTGCATTCAGGGGGTACGATCAGCGCTGCACCACCACGCGGGTGCTGCTCACCGCGCCCGCCGTGCGGAGCGTGATGACGTAGCTGCCGGTGATGAGGCCGGAGACGTCGATGCTGTTGCGCTGTCCGTTGAAGCTGCCGGTGGCGACGGTGCGACCGGTCACATCGGTGAACGTGTATTCCACACGGCTGCCGCTCAGTTCGCCAAGGGCGATGTAAAGCACATCCGTGGCAGGTACAGGGCCCATGGTCACCGTGGCGAAGAGGCCAGCATCAGCGATGCCGTTGGCCACGGACACATCGTTCGCATCACGGGGCTCGATCTTGTACTTGCCAAAGGAGTAGAACATGCAGCCGGTCACATCGTAGTTCGTTCCGACGACAGCAGGGTAGGCGAACATCTGATCGTCCACCATCAGCGAATCACCGCTGAAGAGCATCCACTCACCGAAGCTGTTCGGAGCCACTGCGCAAGGCACGTTCGATACCTTGCTCAGCACGCCTTCGTAAGGTTCCGTGTTCGCTTGGGTCGTGGTCACGTCGGTAACGGCAGGCAACGTGTTGCCGCTGTTCACGATGGCGAAGTTGATCACACTGGCGAGGCGGGTGTAGCCGAAGCTCTCCTCCACAGTGGCACCCAGGGTCACACTGTCACCACGGGTCACTGTGTTCGTGGGGTCAAGCACGTAGATGCCGCTCCAGGCACCAGTGCCGGCCTGCAGGTAGTAACCCTTGGCACTGCCGGAAGGCACAACGCCCGTTACGATACCACCGGTAAGTACACCTTGGTTCGTCAAGGGAGAAGCTCCGTTGATGTCGGTCGTGTACTGAATGGCATAGATGCTCGTGGGTGCGGGAGGGCCGGCCACTTCAATGTTCACGTCGTCGATCACGATGTGGTCCGGGGCGATCGTGTTGCGGACCGAAATGATGAACTCGGCACCCACGGTGTCATTCGCACAGGAAACGGTCTGAGACACCTGCTGCCAGGTGTTGGTGCTCACCGTAACGTAGTTGTTGTAAGGGCTGTAGCCGGAGCTGCCGCCGGGACGACCGTCGAACAGGCCCGTCCGCACTTCACCCTGTCCGCGCACCCAGAAGCTGATGGTGTAGGCGGTTCCGGCCACCACGGTCTGTTGGGTAGTGGTGAAACGCTTGTGTCCGCTCGTGTCGTTGTTCAGGTTCACCGCGTAAAGGCCACCATGCGGGTTGGTGCTCGCTTGGGTGATGTCCTGTTGGGGGAAGTTGGTCTTGGCACCGACCCAACCATCGGGCACGTTGCCGGTCCAGGCCTCAAGGTCGCTGGTGAAGATCGTCTGGGCCTGCAAGGCGCCGCCCAGCGCGATCATCGAAAGAAGTACTGCTGTTCTCATGGGTCGAAGGTGTTGGGGGTCGTTTTCCGGTAGGTCTTATTGAAGCTGAACGTCGTCCACGCGCATGTTGGTGGTCTGACCGTTGGGGTCGCTGCCTTGGAAGCGGAAGCCCACAACGAAAGTACCCGTGTAGCCTTGCGGCAGCACCTGAGAAAGGTCAAGCGCCCCACTGGGTACCCAGGTGAAATCCGGGGTGCTAGGCCCGGCGTAGGCACAGGGTACCGGTGTCCATACGGCCGTGGAGGCGTTGATGCCGTTGAAGTTGGTGCTGATGAACAAGGCGAACGCGTCATGGCCAGCCACCCCGAAGCCACGCTGGGTGGTGAATTGCAAGGTGTTCGTACCGGTGGCCTGCATCGTGGGGCTGATCAACCAAGCCTCGTCCAACGGATTCGAACTACCGTAGGCCGTAGCCTCTGCGTAGAGCTCTGCGTTGAACGCATTGCCACGCCAAACGCGACTTCCCACAGTGGATACGTTGAACCAGCAGGGAAGTGAGATGTCAACGTTGTCGGTCACCGTGGAGAAATCCTCCGCAATAGGGCCGCCTGGAGCACAGGGCGTTGGTGGATTGCCGGTGCAGCGGTCATCCGTCATTTGGACCTCGGCCATGCTGCGTACATACAGTTGCATGTCCGTCCCGAACTGGCCGACGATGGCCACCATGCTGCCGTTACCGGAAGGGATCACATTGCCGGCGAAGTTCGCATAGCCGCTGGAGCGCACGAGCACCTGTCCGCCATCGCAGCTGGTGAGGGTGTGGTTCACCGTGGCCTGGTTCGCAGCGTCCGCCCATGTCTGCCCCAGCTCGCTGGTCACGAATTCGGCACTGTCCACGGAGATCAGCATGGATTGCAGGGCAGGAGTGATCTCTTCCACCGAAACATGCAGGGGTTCGATGTGGCGCAGCGTAGCTTGTTTCACCACGTTGTTGTCCACGTCCACGGAGTCCAACTGGAGAAGCTGATTGTAGCTGCTCAGTACCGTGCCAGGCAGGTAGATCCGGATGCTGTCGCCCTGATAGAGGCCGCCGCTGTTCAGCAGGCGCAGGCAGATGGCGCCCGTTGCGTCCTGCACATACACGTTCTTGTACAGGTTGCCGTTCTGCTCATCCGCGGTCACAACGGCATACACGCTCTTGTCCTCGGTGAAGTGCACCGAAGCGCCGACCCAAAGGGAACGCAGTTCGGCGATGGTCAGCACGCCGCCGGTGGGGATGGTCCGCTCCGGTGGTGTGTCGAACTCTTTCTTACAGGCGCCCAGAACAAGGGCCATGGCCGCGATGCTGAGCAGGGCGGACGTACGGAAGGGAAGGGTGTGGAGGCGCATCGTGCGTTAGAAGCTGAAGGTGACCATGGCGAAATATGTACGACCGAACATGTAACTGATCCGCGAAGGGAATTTTCCAGGCTCCTGTCGGTCGAAACGCATTTGCTCGAAGCCGCCGACCTGGAGGTCGGTATTGTCCAGAAGGTTGCTGACGGTAACGTTGAGCGCCAGGCGGTATTTGCGCTTGAACATCCAGCTCTTGCCAGCGAACAGGTCCATGGTCATGCCGGGATCCAATTTCGTCTGGTCCAACAGCTCGTTCCATTGCGGGTCATCCGTTACCAGGTTGGTCAAGGCTTCCGATGTGCGACGGTCGGGGTTGGGGTCCAGGTAGATGTCGGCGAACCAATTGGCGTTCACACCCACGAACCAGAACTTGGGTGAATTGTACTTCAGACCGAGCGATGCAGCGGTCTGCGGCACTCCGCCAACGCGGTAGTTCTTCCAATACACCGTGCGCTCGTCGAATACTTCGGCGCTGTTATCGCGGGTCAAGGTGGCTTCGGGGCGGCTGCTGTAGAGGTAGCGTCCACCGGCATAGACGGCCGTGGCCACCCAAGTGCTGCTCAGGTTCGCCTCAAGCCCGATCTCCGTGCCAATGTGCGTCTGGTCCACACCGGCCATGGTGTAGTTCACGATGGTGCGGTACTCGTCGTGGTAATAGTTGCGTGCCCATACCTGGTCGTTGATCTGGGCCATGAACACCGTGGCACGCCCTTTCAAACGGGCCATGCGCACCACGTAGCTCAGATCGGCCGAGTAGATCTTCTCGTTGGTCAGGTTCGCGACCACCGCATCGCGTGTCCGCGGGCTCAGGTATGCCGAGCGTGGAACTGGCGGACGTGTCATCAGGGCCGCGTTCGCGGTGATGAAGTTGCGACCATCGATCTTGTATACCGCACCGCCCTTCAGGCCGTAGTGGAAGAAAGAGTGATCTTCTCCGTCGCCGTAGGAGTTCTCCGGAAAGCGACCGTTGGTGTACTTGCCCTCGCGCCAGAAATCCGTGCGGGAGATGGACACGCCCAGGTAGGCCTCCACTTTCTGCCATTTCTGTTCGATCTGCCCGAACACGTTCACCATCCGTGTATGGATGTTGTAGTTGTACCCGAACTTGTCGCCTTGGTAAACAGCGTTGTTGGGGTTCTCCAGGTTGTTCTGCGACAACGTGTCGTTATTGAAATCGCGATCCGCGAACTGGTCGATGTCCACGTAGTAATCGGCGCCCAACAGGTCGTTCATCACCTTGAAGTTGTGCGTGACCTGCTTGTTGTAGCTGCCCCCTACCGTCAAGTGGCGGTCCTTTGGGAGTTCCTTGTTGTAGATCGCGTTGATCCCGATGCGGGTCGGGTCCGTTCGTTGCTCCTCCAGTATGTACTTGGCCCGGTTCCCTGTGATCGAATTGCCTGCGATCCCTTCAGCGTTCTCTAGCGTGTACAGGTTCTTGCCGTTGGCGAAGTACAGTTGGTCCCAGTTGATCTGCTGCGTGTTCACGTCGTTCTGCCAGCTCTGTGTCAATTGGCTCGCATACGAGGGGTTGAACTGTGACCAATAGCTTGGGCGATAGCGGTAGTAGTCCGGATTCGGGTTGTTCGCATCGTACCAATTGAGCCCGGTCTGTCCATCCCGACCGAAGGTGTAGAACAAGGTGGTGGTGAGCTTGCTGTCCTTGGTGGGCGTGAAATAGTGCGTGAGCAGGAACGTGGGCTTGTGGTCATAGCTCACCCGTGCGTTACGCTTCACGCCGTTCTGATAACCCCAGGCGGCGTTGTAGTAGTTGGAACCGGTCAGCTCATAGGTCTCTTCCATGCCCAATACCTGCCGACCCTGTTCAATGGGTGCGCCGAACGTGGTGAACCCGATGCTGTGCTTGTCATTGATCTTTTTCTCAGCACCAAGGAAATAGGCGAAGGCGCGCATGTAAGTGCCTGCGATGTATCCTTCATCGGCCCAACGACTGGAGCCGCTCGCGCTGAAAGACCAACCGTTGGCCATAACGCCGGTGTTGTAGGTCAACATCACCCGGTTGCTGTAGATCCGGTTGCTGTTCGCATAGCTCATCCGCACGCCCTTGCGCAGTTCGCTTGCCCTGATGTTCAGATCGGTGTAGCCACCGATGCCGCCGAAGTTCAAGCGCGAAGGATTGATACCAGAGCGCACCGTCATCCATCGCGTTACGTCGTTCAGTCCCGCCCAGTTGGTCCAGGCGGCCCAGCCGGTCTCCAGGTCGTTCACCAGAACCCCATTGATGCTGACCGGTGTGTTCTCGGGGTCAAGGCCACGGATGCGGAAACGGGCCGCACCGAACGTGAAACCCGCAGTGCTGGTGAACACGTCACGTGAGGATTGCAGGATGCCCGAGATATCCTGCGAGCCAAGCTCCGAATCCAGGTCATCCGCCGTCACGGTCATGATCGGGATCTTGGTGTCCTGGTTCGAGCTGTCCGGGGTGGAGACTACCGAGGAGTCGGTCTGGCCGAAAACTAGTGGAGCGAAGAGCAGGGACAGCACCAAGGGCAGGCCGCGTTGAAGTGCGCGCAAGGTCCGTGGCACACTCCGGAGCTCGACAGTGAAAGTTGTGGCCTTGAGGGCGTTGATCGACATGGGTCGCTGGCGTTCGCTGGGACTGCGAAACGTATCGCAGGCGTGGGCAAGGCCGGCAAAAGTAAGCCGCTCCCTCCGCTCGGTGGTGTTGCCCGGGTGTTAATTCGCTGCCTTCGATCAAGAATACCATCATTCCCTGAGCGTCAAGCGAATACGCCCGGCGCTCCAAGGGGTTGGGACGATGCGTTCCGGCCCCCAAGTCCCCATGGGACCCCCGACTATCTTTGCCGCCTAATTCCAAGCCCTTGCCCGCACGGCTGGTCATCATCCCCACGTACAACGAGAAGGAGAACATCCGGGACATCGTGACCCACGTGTTCGGATTGCAGCCTGAGTTCCATGTGCTGGTGGTGGATGACGGTTCTCCGGACGGAACGGCGGCGATCGTGAAAGGGCTGCAGGCCCAGTGGCCGGGCCGCCTTCACATCATCGAACGTGCCGGGAAGCTCGGCCTGGGTACCGCCTACATCACCGGTTTCAAGTGGGCCATTGATCGGAATTACGACTTCGTCTTCGAGATGGACGCCGACTTCAGTCATGACCCGAATGATCTGGTGCGGCTTTACGATGCGTGCGCCACCGGCGGTGCTGACATGAGCGTAGGCTCGCGTTACGTGAACGGCGGGCATGTGCGGGATTGGAGCTGGGACCGCGTGATGCTGAGCTATAGCGCTTCGCTCTACGTGCGTTCCATCCTATGGCTCGGTGTGCGCGACACCACGGCCGGATTCGTGTGCTACCGCCGACATGTGTTGGAGCGACTGGCGCTCGACGAGATCAAGTTCGTGGGTTACGCCTTCCAGATCGAAATGAAGTACCGCACCAAGCTCGCCGGCTTCAAGATCGTGGAGGTGCCCATCACCTTCATTGATCGCGTGAAGGGCAAGAGCAAGATGAGCGCGAACATCTTTCGGGAGGCCATCATCGGCGTGTGGAAGATGAAGACCATCACCCAGCGATGACCGACCTGCTGATCCGCAACGCCACCGTGGTGAACGAAGGGTCCACCCGGCAGGCCGACGTGCTGTTCCGCGGTGGTCGTATCGAGCGCGTGGAGCACAGCGGTATCGGGCAGGCACGCGGCGCGAACGAACTGGACGCGGAAGGCCTGCATCTGCTGCCTGGGGCCATCGATGACCAGGTCCACTTTCGGGAGCCCGGGCTTACCCACAAGGACGACATCGCGAGTGCTTCCGCGGCGGCCGTGGCCGGGGGCATCACCAGTTACATGGAGATGCCGAACACCGTGCCGCAGACCCTCACCCAGGAGCTGCTCGCCGACAAGTACGCGATGGCCGCACGCAACTCGTTGGCCAACTACTCCTTCTACATGGGCGTGGGCAACG
>JADZGG010000317.1 GCA_020854015.1 Flavobacteriales bacterium | reverse complement strand
TCGATCGTCCTCCTCGCAGCTTCCAACCGCACCCGGTTGTTCTTGCTCACGAGCATGTTGGTGATCAACTTCTCCATGCGGTGGTGCAGTGGGATCAGCAGCCCGGCGATGGCGGCCATGCACAACAGCATCAAGATCGGTGAGTGGTGTGTGATCTCGCCGAGGAATGGATGCACAAGCAGGTTGATGAACTCGAAGAAGAGCAGCAGCGCGATCAGCGAGAGGTTCTTGATGGCCTTGGCACCCACCACCGCTGTCCGGCTGAAGACGAGCAGGAAGATGCCCAGGGTGATGACGATGAGCGCGATGATGCCGAACTGGATGTTGCGGGAGCGGGTGGCTGCTTCCTCGGCTTTGGCCTTCGCCTCCTCGCCTTCCTTCAGCTCCTGCGCGAAGGCCATGTTCTGTAGCTTGTTCAGGTTGGTGGCGTTGATCAGGCTGTCGGCATACAGCACGCGCAGCTCGAAGTAGCGGTAGGCACTGTCAGACTGGCCGCTGGCCTTGAACGATCGACGCAAGAGGTCGGAGGCACCGACGAGACCTTCCAAATTGCCACCATCAACACTTACGCGCAAGGCACGCCTGCCATCGGCGATGGCATTGGGGATGTCACCTGCATCCAGTTCCATCTCCCCGCGACCCAGCAGCGAACCGAAAAGCGGGATCATCACTTGGAAGGAATCCGCGACCTCGATCGCCCGGGCGAAATGGACATCGGCCAGCTGGCGCTCGCGTTTCGCTGCGTAGGCCGCGCCGAGCACGTAGTAGGAGCGGGCGTAGGCATAGGGATCGCTTCCCGGGTCGGAGATGATGTTCGACCGCTGTGCCCAGTAGAGCGCAGAATCGGGCTTCCCCATGAGCCGGTAACACTCGCTCAAGTGGCAGCAGGTGCGGTTGGTCTGGTAGTCCGAGGTCACGTTGGCGAGGGCGAGTTGGAGCAGCTCCAGCGCGCGGGGCAGGTCGCCAAGGGACTTGTACACCGTGGCGATCTGCTTGTACGCCGTGCCGATATGGTTCGCGTTCCCTGACCGCTGCGCGTAGTCCAGCCCCTGGTAGAAGTACTTCAGCTGCAATGCAGCATCCGCAGAGCCGTTGAGCGCATCGCCCAAATGCTGGGAAGCGGTAGCAAGCAGCGTGTCGATGCCAAGCTCTTCAGCCAGCGCGAATTCCTCTTTGGCGTTCTTCCTGATCTCATCCTTCAACCCGAGGTTGAAGAGGGCTGCGCCATGGTTGCTGGTGATGAAGTACCGCTCGATCACTGGCCGCGACCTGTCGTGGCGCGTGTCGAGCGAATCGTAGCGCGCCTTGTACTGGTAGGTCTGGGCCTGGAGCAACAATGCCGAGCAAGACAGGATCGACAAGAGAAAGATCGGACGGATGCTCAACAACGGTCGGAACACGATCATAGGCGGTGGGAAAGGCTAAAGATGAGGATCGGCAACTGAATGCGACCTCATAGAAATACGAGGTGGCACCGCCTGCCACCGCTTGCAATGATCCGATGGACAAGCATCTTGTGTATAGAGCGGTCCCATGGAGCGGCACCTACTATCTCCGCTTCACATCGCGCAATGGAGAAGTCGCCCACCAGCGGATCGTGGCGTACTAGGCCGTACCGGTAGCTTCGCCCTGAATTCCAACGGATGGCCCCAGCACCGAACAAGCAGCACATTGACCTCAAGTTCCTGGAAGGTCCGCGTTCGCGGTGGAAGGAGCTGCAAAGCGTCGCTCACATCGCCCGCGAATTCATTTACGGCTTCCGCAAGCTGCATTTCGTGGGGCCTTGCGTCACCTTCTTCGGCAGTGCGCGCTTCAAGGAGGACCATCCGTACTATGAGGCCACGCGCGATCTGGCGCAACGCATCGGTCGTGTCGGCTTCACGATCATGACCGGAGGTGGACCGGGCCTGATGGAAGCCGCGAACCGCGGTGCCCGCGACGTGGGGGCGCGCAGCATCGGCTGCAACATTGTCCTGCCGCATGAGCAATATGCCAACCCCTACCTGGACGTCAGTCTTACGTTCGAGCGCTTCTTTGTGCGCAAAGTGCTTCTGTTGAAGTACAGCATGTGCTTTGTGGTAATGCCCGGTGGCGCGGGCACCCTCGACGAGCTCTTTGAAACGGTGACCCTGATCCAGACCGGCAAGGTCAGGAACTTCCCCATTCTCCTGTACGGCAAAGACTATTGGGGGCCGATGCTGACGCAGATCGACCGCATGATCACCGAAGGCACCATCGGCCGCGAGGAGTTGAAGTTCGTGTTCGTGGCCGACAGCGTGGAAGAGGCCACTGAACTGCTCCAGGACAGGCTCATACTGATGTGGCAGGAGGCGCACAAACGCAAGGATGCGCCGAAATGGTGGTTCCTGGAAGGCCGGTCGAACGGCAAGTAGCGCGAGCGATAACCCCAAGGCCAAGTGCCGTTGGGCATTAGCTTTCGCTGACCTGATCGACCAGCCCATGAAACACATCGCCACGTTCGTCCTTGCTGTCACGCTTGCGCTGCCTCTGATTGCGCAGAACTCCTACACGGCCACCTACACGGCCGGTGACATCCAGTCGGACATCACATTCACCGCACTGCCGGGCAATTCCTCGTGCCCCGCCCAGCTCACGGTGAACATACCGGCCGGTGAAACGATCGACTCCGCCGTGGTGGACTACACTTATTTCAGTTCGCTTGCCGGATTCGGAAGCCCGACCATGCAACGTAGTCAGTTGCGCTGCATCACCACCGGACAGGCGGAGACACAATTGGCCGTTGCTGTGAATCCCGGACTCACACTGGCGAACTACCACCGTACGGTCACGATCGCCAACGGCCCTTCTTCAGGGCCGGTCACCTTTGAGATGCATGCGGGGAACACGGGATTGCTTGGAAGCCCCTGCACCAGCTTGCACACGGTCAACAACAACACCTGGACCATCACGGTCCATACCTCAAGTGGAACGACCGGACTTCCAACGGTGAAGACTGATGACCTGAAGGTCTGGTTCGATGGCGTAGAACGACTGCGAGGCACCGGCCTATCGACCGCACAGGTCAAGGTCAGCGTATATGATGCCCTAGGACGACAGCTCGTGCAACGCATGGTGACACCCCTCAACGGAGCCTTCGAACTGGCTTTACCGGAGACCGCGACCGGTGTTCTACTTGTGTTGGTGGAACAAGGAAGTGCGCGTATCGAACGTCGGTTGGTTCGCTGACCTTTCAGGGTGGATCCTGTTCCGGCAAGCTAACGGAGCCTTAACATAGGATCAAGGACCCCTTCATGTGGGGGGCGGACCTTTGCGGCGTCGCAGGGAAGAACTCCTGCAACGAACGCAATGCAGAAGCTCATTAACCTCCTCCTAACCTTCCTGCTCGCCACTGCTGCTTTCGGACAGAAAGCCACGATCACGGGCACCGTGACGGCGAAGGAGAACGGGTCCATTGAACCGCAACCCTTCGCCAACGTGGTGATCAAGGGCAGCAGCACCGGGGCCAGCACCGACCTGGACGGTAACTACCGCTTTCTGGTGGAACCCGGCAGCCACACCGTCGTGGTGAGCCTTGTGGGCTACGTGAACCAGGAACGCACGGTGACCGTGGAGGCCGGCGGCTCCGTCAACATCAACTTCGAACTGGCCGGTGAAGGGGTGGAGATGAAAGTGTTGGAGGTGAGCAAGGAACGCCGAACCGAGACCGAGACCGCCGTGCTGATGGAGACACGCAAGAGCGACCAGGTGGTGAACGGCCTGGGACGACAGCAGATCGCGAAGAGCCAGGACCGCAACGCTGGCGATGTGGTGAAGCGCATCCCTGGCGTAACGCTGGTCAACGACCGCTTCGTGATGATCCGTGGCTTGGCCGACCGCTACAATACCGTACTGCTGAACGACGTGATCGCCCCGAGCCTCGAGGCGGACAAGCGCGCCTTCAGTTTCGACCTGATCCCCTCGGGCGCGCTGGACCGTATCCTGATCTACAAGACCGGTGCACCCGAACTGCCTGGTGAGTTCGCTGGTGGCGTGATCAAGATCAGCACCTTGAGCGTACCAGAGAAGAACGAGACGCGCTTCAACTATCAGACCTCATTCCGCAACGGCACCACGTTCCGATCCTTCAACCAAAGCCAGGGAAGCCCGACCGATGCCCTTGGTTTCGACAACGGCTTCCGCCAGCTGCCATCCAACTTCCCCAGCACGCTGAACAATGTGAGCAATGCCGACCAGCTTGCGAGCCTCGGGCGTTCGCTGCCCAACAACTGGACGCCGACCTCGCATACCGCATTGCCCGACCAACGCTTCACCTTCCTGCTGGCCCGTCGCATGGGCAAGGAAGGGGCCACCAACCAGTACGGCAATGTGACCACGGTCGATTACGCGAACACCTCGCTCGCCTATACCGCCAGCAACTACAACTACAACGCCTATGACCCGGTATCGCAACGCAGCGATACCATCTACAGTTACCGCGATCAGGAGAACGTGCGCAACAGCCGCATCAGCATCCTGAACAACTGGACCGCCCTGCTCGGCCCGCGTACCAAGATCGAATTCCGCAACCTCTTCAACCAACTTGGCGAGGAACGCACCACCCTGCGCACGGGCAGCGACCTCGACGGTGGCTTCGATGTGAAGAACTATGCCTACCGCTGGCAGCAACGCACCATCTATAGCGGTCAGCTTCATGGCCATCACGACCTACGCGACGACCGCACCATCGTGGATTGGACCGCAGGCTATGGCCTCGCCATCAGCAAGGAGCCGGACTATCGTCGGGTACGCACCGTACGCGGGTTGAACGACACCGACAGCAATGCTCCATACCAAGTGCAGATCCCGCCCACGGCGAGCACCATTGACGCGGGCCGCTACTACAGTGACCTGCACGAGAATGTGATCACCGGACGGGCCGATGTGGAACGCACCTTGGATGAAACGAAGAGCGGTATCGTGACGAAGCTGCGCGCTGGCGTGTTCGTTGAGCGCAAGGACCGTGACTTCGCCGCACGCTGGATGTCCTTCTCGAAGTCCAACTTCACCCAGTTCGACCAGAGCCTGCTGTACGCTCCGCTGAGCACTGTGTTCAGCGACGATAACATCAACACGACCACGGGCTTCAAGCTGGTGGAAGGTACCAACCCCAGCGACCAGTACACCGCTGCCAACACCTTGCTCGCGGGCTATGTAGGAGCGTCAATGGCCTTCAGCAAGATCGCCACTGTGAGCGGTGGCGTACGGGTGGAGGACAACCGCCAGCAGCTTACCAGCGCCACATACAACGGTGGTCGAGTGAGCGTCGACAACCCGGTGCTGAGCATCCTACCCTCGTTGAACGCCAGCTACAACCTCGGCGAACATTCGTTGGTGCGCGCCGCCTGGAGCAATACCGTGAACCGCCCCGAGTTCCGCGAGCTGGCCCCGTTCAACTTCTACGACTTCAGCACCAACACCTCGTTGACCGGGAATCCCGACCTGAAGACCGCACGCATCACCAACCTAGACGCACGCTGGGAGCTGTATCCGAGCTCGAGCGAGATCATCAGTGTGGGCGCTTTCTACAAACAGTTCATGGACCCGATCGAAATGTTCTTCGTGGCCAGTACCGGTGGCGGTACGCGGAGCTTCAGCTATGGTAATGCAAAGAGCGCCACCAGTATCGGTGTGGAAGTGGAGTTCCGCCGCAACCTGGGCTTCCTCACTGAGGCCACATGGGGCGATCGCCTTGGTCTGACCCTGAACGGCAGTGTGATCCAGAGCCGTGTGGACCTTGGCGCCGACGCTGTTGGCCAGAAGCGCGAACGCCCTATGATGGGTCAGAGCCCTTACGTAGCGAACGCTGGTCTTTACTACGAGATCACGGAAAGCAAGCTGCGGGTGAACGCCTTGTGGAACGTATTCGGCCGCCGCCTCTATGCCGTGGGCAGCGAGCTCTATCCGGACATCTACGAGATGCCGCGCAATACCGTCGACATCACCTGCTCCAAGGGCCTGGGCGAACACTTCGAAGTGAAGCTTGGTGTTCAGGATCTTCTGAACCAGCGCACCCTGTTGGTGCAGGACAGCGATGCGGATGGGACCATCGGTCCAAAGGATGAAGAGATGTTGTCCTTCCGCCGTGGAGCCTATTTCACTGCAGGCCTGAGCTATCGTTTCTGACAGATCATCATTCCGCTGAAAGGCCCCTGTC
>JADZGG010000316.1 GCA_020854015.1 Flavobacteriales bacterium | reverse complement strand
CACAGCCCATCACCGGCCTGGTGCTCGACCCGCAGACGGGCTTGCTCAGTTTCACGCCGACCCAACAGGGAAACTGGGTGGTGGTGGTACAGGTGAACGAGTACGACACGCTCGGCAACCTGATCGGTACGGTGATGCGGGACATGCAATTCGTAGCCTATCCCTGCAGCAACGTGCCCCCCAATGCAGCATCAGGCAGCATCACCAACGTGAACGGCAACGCCGTGATCACAGGAAGCAATGAGATCGAGGTCTGCGAGAGCGGCAGTGTGTGCTTCAACATGGTGATCAACGATGTGAACACCAACAATGTGCTCGACGCGGTCTCCAACATCACCAGCGTGCTGCCCGGGGCTACGTTCAGTTTCACCGGCACCAACCCCATCACGTGCACGGTCTGCTGGACAGGGAGCAATGGAACCGCCGGATACTATCCGTTCACCATCAACGTGGACGATGGTGCATGTCCCATACCCGGCATTCAGACCTATGCATACACGATCCATGTGATCGATGGGGTGTTCATCAACGTACAGACCACCGACGCGAGCTGTCAGGGGATCAACAACGGTTCCGCGGCGGTGAGCGTGTTCGATGGAACCGCCCCGTATCAGTACAGCTGGGGATCCCTACCCTTCAATACGGCGTTGATCACTGCTGGTGCAGGCACGTATCAGGTCCAGGTGACGGATGCCAACGGTTGTGTCTCGGCACCTGCAACGGCCATCATCAACGCGCCTGCGCCTCCTACCGCGAACGCAGGACCTGACCTGGTGGTGTGCCAGGGAGCCTACCCCATTGTTCTGAACGGAGCGATCGGCAACGCAGCATCTGGGAATTGGTCGGGCGGTGCTGGTAGCTACACGGGCATCGGCACCAACGTTTCCTACACGCCTTCAGCCGGTGAGATCGCTGCCGGAGGCGTGGACCTCACGCTGACAGCCGTTTCCAGCACGGCCTGCCCCAACGCCACGGACATGGTGCACATCAGCTTGAGCAACAGCTTCGTGAACGCCAACGCCACCGGTACCAACGCCACCTGTTTCGGTACCGCGAACGGCACGGCCACTTACACACCTGTTCTGCCGGGCCTCACTTATCAGTGGAGCACCAACCCCGTGCAGAACACGCCCACCGCCACAGGTCTCGGAGCAGGCACCTACAGCGTGACAGTTGTGGATGCGCTGGGCTGCAACACCACGGAGACCGTCACCATCACCCAGCCACAGGCGCTGGCGGTCGCGAACCTGCAAGTGGTGAACGAGACCTGCGCCGGACAAGGCAACGGCAGCGCCACATTGACCATGACCGGCGGAACGCAGCCTTACAACTACGTCTGGAGCAACGGCACCAGCAGCTCCGCCATCGTGGCCGGCGCAGGCACTTACACGGTCACCATCACCGATGCGAACGGTTGTGCACCGGTGAACACCACGGCCGTGATCGGCACCACCGCGCAGAACCCAACGGCCAATGCGGGACCCGATCTGATCCTGTGCCAGAGCACCCAGGCCGTGACGTTGAACGGTTCGATCACCAATGCCGCTTCGGGTGCCTGGTCAGGTGGTGCGGGCAGTTATAGCGGCACAGGCACCAACGTGCTCTACACACCGTCTCCCGGCGAAGTGGCCGCAGGAAGCGCCTCGCTCACGCTCACAGCGGTGTCGGGCTTCGGATGCCCCACAGCCACCGATGTTGCGGTGATCAGCATCAGCAACAGCTTCCTCAACTCCAGCGTGACCGGCATCAATGCCGCGTGCAACGGAACTTCCACGGGCAGCGCTGTCTACAGCCCTGTGCTTCCGGGCATCAGCTACCAATGGAGCACCAACCCGATACAGAACACGCCTACGGCAAACGGTCTTACCGCCGGTAGCTACGTGCTCACCGCGACGGATGCGCTGGGCTGCAACATCGCTCTGCCGGTCACCATCACCCAACCGCAGGCCCTCACCATCGCGAGCCTTCAAGTGGTGAACGAGACCTGCGCGGGCCAAGGCAACGGCAGCGCCACCATCACCATGGTGGGCGGCACCGCACCCTACAGCTACACGTGGAGCAACGGCGCCACCACGGCCTCCATCACCGCTGGCGCAGGCACCTACAACGTGTCCGTGACGGATGCGAACGGCTGCACGCCGGTCAACTCCACGGCCGTGATCACTGCCGCTGGACAACCCAACATCGCCAGTGCCGGACCGGACTTGGTGGCCTGTCAGGGCGCCTATCCGATCGGTCTGCAAGCCACCGTGGTGAACGCAACAGGTGGACAGTGGAGCGGTGCGGGTCAGTTCTTCGGTGGCGGCCTCAACGTTCAGTACACGCCGACCAACGGCGAACGCATGGCCGGTTATGCTGATGTGCTCTTCACCACTACGGGCAACACCAGCTGCCCACCGGACACGGAGCTGGTGCACATCACGCTGCCGAACAGTTTCCAAGGCGCCACCATCACCACGAGCCCGGCCTGTTCCAACGCCAGCACAGGCAGCGCCTTCTACAGCCCGGCCACGCCCGGCCTCAGCTATCAGTGGAACACCGTACCTGTGCAGACCACGCCCAATATCACCGGACTTGCGGCTGGCAGCTACACTGTGGAAGTGACCGACGCCTACGGGTGCGACACGGTGATGATCGCTGCGATAACGGCTCCTCCCGCACTGGTGGCAAGCAACATTGCCTCTACGCAGCCCAGTTGCTTCGGAGGAACCAATGGGGAAGCGACCGTAAGCGTTACCGGCGGTACGCCTGGGTATACCTATCAGTGGAGCGCGAATGCCGGTAGCCAGAACACACCGACAGCGTCCAACCTCGGCACAGGCACCTTCATCGTGGTCGTGGTGGACGCGGCCGGTTGCATCGCCCAAGGCAGTGTTTCGCTGGCCTCTCCCTCAGCGATCACACTGGCCGCTCAGGTGCCGGACACCGCCTGCATCAACGCCCCGGTCATGCTGACGGCGCAGGCAACAGGTGGGCAGGGCAACTACCAGATCCAATGGGTCGGTATCGGCTACGGTTCACCCGTCACCTACTCTTTCCCTGCTTCGCAGAACGTCCAGGTCACGGTAACGGACGGGGCAGGCTGCCAGGGTCCGACGTTGAACTTCCCGCTCACTGTGCTGGACCTGAGCACCGCGGTGCTGGCCCCCTATGGCGGTGGCATCTACTGTCCAGGCACCATGGCCTCGATCGGCGCTACGGTGAACAACTATCCTGGCACGGTCACCTTCACCTGGCCTGAGCTCGGTCTCACCGGCCCCGGTCCCTTCAACGTGGCCGTGACCGGCAACCAGAGCTACACGGTGATCGCGAGCAACGGCTGCGGTCAATCGCTCTCCGCTCTGGTGACCATCTCCATGGAAGTGCCGCCGACGGTGACGCTTCCCCCGGTGATCGCGGAAGGCTGCTCGCCGCTTACGGTTACCATGCCCGACAGCCTGACCACCGAGCCAGTGACCTACCTCTGGAACTTCGGTGACGGCACCACGGGTGGCGGGGCTGCTGCGGTCCATACCTACACCACTGCAGGCACCTACACCGTATCGTTGATAGTGACCACACCGAACGGTTGTTCCGCTTCCGCGACGAACACAGGTCTGGTAACAGTATACCCATCTCCGACCGCGGACTTCAGCGCATCGCCCTGGAGCACCACCTTCGACTCGCCCACGATCCAGTTCACTGAGCTGGCAGGTGCTGGCATCACCAACTATGCGTGGACCTTCGGTGACGGTGGCACGGGCGCGGGCACCACGCCCTCGCACACCTACGATGACATCGGCACCTTCGAGGTGGAACTGCTCGTGACCGACGGCAACGGCTGTACCGGCGCGGTATCCCACGAAGTGGAGATCCTGCCGAACTACGACATCACCATCCCCAACGCCTTCACGCCGAACCCCAATGGCGGCAGTGGTGGCAGCTACGACCCCAACGACCTCGGCAACGACGTGTTCTACCCCTTCGTGAAGTTCGTGAAGGACTTCAAGATGCGGATCTACAACCGCTGGGGCGAGCTGGTGTTCGAGAGCAACGATTTGCTGCTGGGTTGGGATGGTTACTACCGCGGGCAATTGAGCCAGCAGGACGTGTATGTCTATCAGATGTGGATCCGCTTCGTCGACGACAAGGAGATCGAGCGGAAAGGCGACCTCACTCTATTCCGATAACCCATGCGCACACGACTCCTCCTTACCGGAACGGTGCTGATGGCAGCTGCACTGCAATTGCAGGCTCAGGACCCGCAGCTCTCCCAGTTCTACGCGGCGCCCATGTACCTGAACCCGGCGTTAACGGGTAACACCTACCAGGACCGCATCGGGTTGAACTACCGCATCCAGTGGCCGGGCATCGCGCCGGGGTATGAGACCTATGCGGTGGCCTACGACCACAACAACGCCAAGGCCCACAGCGGCTATGGGTTCATGGTGATGCACGACGAGGCAGGCAGCAACAGCCTTGCGTTCACCCACGTGGGCGCCGCCTACAGCTACGAAGCACGCATCAACCACTCCAACGCCGTTCGCTTCGGCATGCGCTTGGGCTACACGGTGCGACAGTTCGACATGGGCAGCTTCCTCTTCGCCGACCAGGTGATCCGCGACGGTGCGCCCACCACGCTTGAGCCCGTTCTGGTGCAGCGCACGAGCTACTTCGATGCCAGCATGGGCGCCATGTACTACGGCGAGCACGTGTGGTTGGGGGCTTCCTTCAGTCACATCAATCGCCCACAGCAAACGTTGCTGGTGAGCGGTGACACCCGCCTTCCCGTGCGCACCAGCATCCACACCGGCTACCGCATCGCCATGGACGATAAGTCGATGGCGCGGACCAAGAGCACCTTCAACATTGCAGCACACTATAAGGCGCAGCAGGATTGGGACCAACTGGACCTGGGCGTCTACATCGACCACAATCCGTTGATGGCCGGACTTTGGTACCGCGGCCTGCCTGGGTTGAAGGCCTACCAACCAGGTTACCCGAACCACGACGCCGTGATACTGATGGCCGGGTTCCAGACACAGAAGCAGCTGCGCATCATCTACAGCTACGACATCACCATCAGTTGGCTGGGCGTGAAGACCGGTGGCGCGCACGAGATCAGCCTCACCTACGAGTGGCCCGCGCGGCACAAGAACCGCAAGTTCCACATGGTGCCCTGTCCGAAGTTCTAGGCGAGACCACAGAGGCGCAGAGGCACAGGGTTCACTGAGAGGAACGCAGGTTGTGCAACCAACTCCGTGTTGCTCTATAGCTGGGTGTCTCTGTGGTCTTTTCTACATCCGCTCCGGCACCTCGATGCCCAGGCACCACATGGCCTTCTTGGTGCTATCGGCCACAGCAGCGCTGAGCATTAGGCGGAAGTCACGCTTGATGGCAACCTCTTCCTTCAACACCGGAACGGTCTGGTAGAAGCTGTTGTAGGCCTTCACCAGTTCATAAGTGTGGTTGGCCAGCGCGGCCGGGTCCAGCTTGACGGCGGATTCCTGAAGCACGGAAGGCAACTGGTGCAGCAACTTGATCACCGTGCGCTCTTCCGCGAGCAGAGCGCCAATGCCCTCGTGCGCCCATGTACCAATGTCTCCAGCCTTGCGCACCAAGGATCGGATGCGCGCGTAGGTGTATTGGATGAAGGGTCCGGTGTGGCCTTGCAGGTCGATGCTGGCGGCCGGATCGAAGAGCATGCGCTTCTTCGGGTCCACCTTCAGCAGGTAGTATTTCACGGCCGCAAGTCCGATCTGCTCGAACAGTCGGGCCTTCTCCTCGGCACTGAAGTCGTCGAGCTTGCTGAGCTGTTCGCCCATGGCGCGGGCCTCGCTCACCACCTCTTCGATCAGGTCATCGGCGTCCACCACGGTGCCTTCGCGGCTCTTCATCTTGCCGCTGGGCAGGTCCACCATGCAGTAGCTCAGGTGGTGCAGTTCGCTGGCCCAGGGGAAGCCGAGCTTCTTCAGGAT
>JADZGG010000315.1 GCA_020854015.1 Flavobacteriales bacterium | reverse complement strand
GTTCGATCAGTGTCGTGTCGTTGTAAGCGAGCAGATCGGACCGACAAGCGGCCAACCAGCGATGCTCATCCAGCGGAGCTGCGCGCAGCACCAGATTCTCAAAGGCCGAGTACCCGTTCCTTACCATGGGCTGCTCCAGCAGATCCACCAGCAGATCTGCAGAAGGGAGGCCGCCCCTGATCGTCGATCCGGAACGGAGCCCGGGCATCGGGATGACCGCGAAATGCCCATGGATCATATAGAGGTTGCGATTGGCATCGTCGACCAGCAGTTCACCTTGGGCGGTGGTGAAGAAATGGCGCATGCGCTCGGTGGAGTGCAGATCCGCGGTCGGTAGATGGAAGGTCCTGAACGCGTGCCCATCGTAACGGACCAGCCCGCCCTCCGTGGTCAGCCACAGATAGCCCAAGCTGTCCATCGCCAGATCGATCACGCTGTTCTGGGGAAGGCCATCGTTGACCATGAAGTGCTCCACGGTCCAACGCTCGTCGTTCCGGTCCTGAGCGTGCATTGCTACCCAGAGAAAGCAGAAGGCAAGAAGTACACTGGGGCGAAGCCCCCTTCGGATCTCAGCCATGCTCGTTCACCATCCGCTGCAGGTCCAGCACACTTGTGGCCCCCAACTTGTCATACAAGCGGCGCTTGTAGGTGGCTACCGTGGTGGCCTCCAGATCAAGACGGAGGGCGATCTCCTTCGCGGATCGGCCGGTGAGCAGCTCGTGCATGATGTTGATCTCACGTGTGGAAAGCGCACTGAAAGGTGAGGCGCTGAACGCCGGTGCTTGGTCGGAACTGCTCACCGGGGCGTTCATCAGTCGTTTCACGGTCTCCAGTAGTTCGTTGTCCGAGCATTGCTTGTTCAGGAACCCGTTGACACCCGAGCGCAGGATCGTCTCCTTGAAGACACGAGCGCTGGTCATGGAGAACACCAGGATGCGGAGGTCCGGGTACATCAGTCGGAGCTGTCCGATGGAGCCGAAGGAATTGCGATCGGCGAGTTGAAGGTCCAGGATCAACAGGTCCGGTTGGATCTTGGAAAGCTCTCGCAGCAGCTCGGTCATGCTGGCCGCTTCGCGGATGGTGACCTCCGGATAATGCTCTCTCAAGAGGAATTGCAAACCCCTTCGAACGATCACATGATCATCGGCGATCAGTATGTCTTTTCCGTTCATCGTGGTAATGATACGTGGCCTCCGAGGCTCATGCGTAGTCGCTTTTCTACAGGGGCGGCGGGATAGGCGGAAACTACATTTGGCCCGGTTTTACGAACGTATTGATCGGGGGCCTTCCCTGCAGCACCAGGAAGGCAGGCTTGTCCCAAAGACAGGTACTGCCGGGAGAGTCCGAGGTGTTGTTGGAGGGCCCCTCTCTCATTTCCCGGGTTCCTGCGATCCTCGATCTGGGACATCGGCATTCGTACCGCTCGACAAGCTGCTGAAATAGGCTACAAGTGTTGTTCGTTGAGCCTCGCTCAAGCGCGCATCCGCGTGGGTCCAAGTATAGCTCGGCAAGGGCATCTCACCCCCCTCCACCATTTCCACCGCTTCTTCCAATTTGTGGTCCCGCTTCTTTACGGAAGCCTTGCCCCAACTGGAAAGATCAAAGTGTTCTCGTCCTTCATTGATGTGGTGCTGGAGCCACCAACTGAGGGGAGCTACGTTCGTGTACCAAGGGTACCTCGGCTGTCCGCTATGGCAATCGTAACAAGCCGTTCGTAAGATCGTTTCCACATCTGCCGAAGGCTTCGTCACTGCGATCAGATCATTGAGCGGGTCAACCGGTTCCGCTGTCCGGTCCGGTCGGATCAACTGGATCAGTAGCACGGCCAGCAGCACGGCGCCAAGGATCTTGCGTTTCATGGACATGAAGGTCGGTGTGTATGATCACGAAGAGAATGGTGCTTCCTTTCTGGATCACGAACGAAGGAACAACGAACGACGTTCATGCGCTCGACTATCGCTTTTCCACCTCGATCACGAAGGCGACGGCGTTGCGCGTAGCATCGCACGAAGCTCCGAAAGCGCCATCGGTGGCGGAGTAGTTCACCTGGGTCGCGTCGATGAGCTCATTCCCAAGCACAGCAGCCAACTTCTGGTCCATGCCGGTCGCACTGTTCGCTTTCAGCTGCTTGTCCACCGCAGGGAAATCGATGGGTTGGTTGTAGACCAGGATCGACATCACATCGCGCGTGCCGACCTCGTCCACGGTCATGCTTTGGTCCTTCGGGAAGATGCGTGTACCGGTGATGCCGCAATAAGGTGAGTGCTTGGGCGTGTTGGGGAACAGCACATAGGTGCTGCCATCGACCTCCTGCCCGAAGCAATAGATGTAACACTCCGCATTGTTGGTGACCTGCACCTTGAAGCGTGTGCCTTTCGGTACGACCTGGGTGGTGCGGAACACGCGACCGCCCATGTGCTTCAGGGGGATCATGGTTCCCGTGGCCACGCCTTTGGCATCCACAGCCACAAGACCGAAGCGCAGATCGAAGCGTTGCGGCTTCACATCCACACCTTCACCTTGCGGATAGACGGCATAGGCCTCTTTGGCGAAGAAGTCGAAGTCACTGTAACGCACCCAGGCCACTCCGTTCTTACCCCAGTCGGATCCCCAGCTGTTCATGATCTGGAATCCACCTTCCTGGCCGAACTTGAAGTCGTCGTAGCCGATCACGCACATGGCGTGGCCGCCGAATCCGGGCATTTGGTAGTCGCGTTGGGTGGGCTGCCACAGTTCCTGGCCTTCCATCTCCTGCATGAAGGAGCCGCCCACCATCATGCCGATCACCACAGGGCTGCCTTGGCTCAAGTGCTGCTTCATGGCCACCATGTCCGTGCGCTGCTCATCGGCGCCGAGCGTCAGTCGCTGGAAACCTTTGATCTTGTAGGGTAGGGCCTGTTGCTTCTCCTCGGCCGTGGGCTCCTTGGCGCAGCTCTGGTCGGTGTAGGCGAATTTGCTGAAGGGCAGCACGCCGCCCTTGAGCATGTTCTCCATGGCGCGGTAGATGTAGCTGCCTTGGCAGTCGTTGCCGTCCAACTTGATCTGGTTGTACAGGAAACTGGGGCTGAAGGCCGTGCTGTTGGGATCTTGCTTGGTGGCTTGGGCCTGCACGATGGTGCGCGCAGCATATGCGCTGGCCCAGGCCACGCAGCTGCCTTGCTGACCCTGATTCAACCGCTTGGGGGCGAACTGCTCCAACGTGACGCGCTCGGGTAGTGGGGCCTTCACGTTATCGGCCAACGGCTCATACACTTCGGCCTGGTCGTAAAGCTTTGGATCGAAGTTGGCGCCGGTACTTGTCTGCAGCAACTGGCTGATGACGCCACCGCCTGCATCACCCATATTGCAGCCCTTGCTGCCGCCAAGGAAGTAGAAGAGCCCGCCTACGATCAGCACCACCAGCATAAGCTTGGGATTCTTGAACAGGATGCCCAGCAGCATGGGCAACAACGCGCCAAGTCCTCCACCGCCGCCGCCGCCAGGGCGCCCACCGGGGCTCGGACGTGAACGTTGTGATTGCTCCTGCCCTTCATCGGGCGTCATACGGATCGGCATGGTGGTTCGGGCTTAAGGGCGTTTGTGACGAAGCGCCATGGGGAGGTCACACCACTTCTAGGGGGTGAATTTCTCCTTTCCCGGCCGGAAAAACCAGAATGCCCGGGGCACGAAAGGCGACCAACGTACATCCGCCGGCGTTGCGGGCCCGCGATCCTGTCGTTGGTCATGTATCCCTGGCGGACGGATCACCAACTTCGATGAAACACCTACCCGATGCATAGGCTCATTTTCCTGGCTCTTGTGTTCGTTTTTCCACTTTGCGGTCGCGCGGCACCTTTGGCAGCCACTCCTTACGATGCAATGGCCGTGGTCCATGTCGACGGTTTGACCGACGCTCAGTTGGCAGCGCTGGCAGAGCACATCGGTACTGAGCGGAACATCACGATCGAGTATGCCTGTGTATGGGCAGGCATACTCGTATTGCATTTCACTGAAACGAGCGCATCTGAGAAGGCGGACGTGGTGACCTTAGTGCTGCGGCACTTGCACGAAGCAGGGATCGAGAAGGGTGTGGAGGTGCAGCACGTACACGTGCGGGCCACTGGTCCTGGCAAGTGTTGATCCGGTTCACTGACGCACGAGTCGCACGGCGGCAGTGCGTCCCTCACTGAACAAGCGCACCAGGTACAGTCCTTGAGCTTCGTCCGAGAGGTCGATGTTCAGGTCAGTTTCTCCGGTCAGTTCCACGGATCGGGTCTGTACGCGGCGGCCTTGTTGGTCCACTACTTCCAACAGTGCAGGGCCATCCATGTCTGCGATGTGCACGCGGACCTGACCGTTGGTGGGGTTGGGGAAGGCGGATACCGTGAATGCCTGCTCCTTTTCATGAACGCCCACGAAGCCTCCCAAGGTGAATGCCCAATGGATCGAGCGGCCGAACTCGGCCTGGAAGCTTTTCAGTGTTGAGTTGTTCAGTCGCTTGAAGCGGAATTGACCGGTGCCCGCCTGGGTGTCCGCCCAATACGACAGCCCGTCATTGCCCGTATCCAGGAGCTCCATCGTGTAGCATCCGTCCCACAGCGACAGCGTGTCCTGATAGATGGTGTTGTTCGACAT
>JADZGG010000314.1 GCA_020854015.1 Flavobacteriales bacterium | reverse complement strand
GCACCTTGAACAGCAGGTAGTGCAAGACGACGTAGAACATGCTGTGGCCACTGGGTGTGGGTGTGCCCTTTTGGTTCCACGGCAGCCAGTCGTTGTAATCAAAGCCGTCCACCCAGCTGCGGGCGGCCTCGGCCACCAGGAAATGGTCGTCGTGCGCGAAGTAGCCCCCGGCGAAGAAGGCGGCCAGCAGGCGCGGCACCAGGGCCACGAGCAGCAAGCTGGTCACTGCTCCCTGTGCGGGTGGGGTGGAAAGACTGAAACGCATCGGACGTCGGCCAAAGTAGGCAGCCATTGGTTTAGGAAGACGTCTACTCATCCTCCTAACTTCGGTGCCAACGGCCCTTGCCCATGCGTGCGTCCTTGCTACTGGCCTTCGGGCTTTCCCTCTCTGTTCCTGTTCAAGCGCAACTGACGCGTTCCGCTGCGGAAGTGCCCATGGTGGTGCTGAGCTCCGCTGTGGACCTTCGCTCCAGCGTGCAGGCACTTCCTGCGCTCCAGCGTGCGGGCCTTTCGGTGAGCGCGGTGGCGGGGGAAGGCTGCTATGTAGGTCGTGCGGAGGCTTCGTCCATCGCGGCCCTGCGGGCGGTGCCGGGTGTGCTGTCGGTGGTGACGGCTCCGAGTGATGATGCGCTGGTGAACGCGCTACCTCCCGGTCAACGGATCGGTGTGCGCTACCTGAACGCCTTGCTGGCCGGCACCTTCGAAACACCGGCCGTGCGCGCACCCATGGACTGGAGCGCCCACCCTGCGGAACATGCGCTGGAGCCTCCCCATCATTCCGGGGCCATGCAAAGAGGCAACGATCTGCGCGGCGGAAACACCGAAGCCATCGACTGGACCTGCGGTGAATCGTACAACAGCGAGACCATGGAAGGCGTGATCGTCGCAAGCACCTTCTTCATCGAGAGCAACGGCGCCGTCGACGCCGACCAATACACCTGGACGCAGGCCGACATCGACAATGTGAAGTTGCAGGTGATCGACGCGTGGAGCATCTGGAGCTACACCGCCAGCTTGAGCGGAAAGACCGTGACCGCTGTGATGGACTGGTACGAACCCTCGGGCGGCATGTCGGTGCAAGGCTACGAGCCCGTGACCCGCTCCGGCTCCAGCGATTACCTGTGGATCGAGGCGATCATGAACAACCTGGGCCGTCCGGAGTACGGCGCGTTCGGCAAGCTGTACGGTTTCAACCATGATCGGCGTGGTGCCCTTGCTGCGGACCGTTCCTTCAGCTGCTTCGTGGCCTACAACCCGGGCAGTGCGCCCAGCCAGTTCACGGACGGCCGGATCGGATACGCCTACCTAGGCGGACCTTACACGCAGATCCTTTGGCGCGGCAACGGCTGGAGCTCCTCGCAGATCCAGCGGGTCTACGGTCACGAGGTGGGGCACATCTTCCATGCCTTCGACGAGTACTCGTCATCCAGCACCAGCAATTGCACGCGCAGCTTCAACGGGCGCACCAACAGCAACTACCAGGGCAGCACCTGCAACGGCACATCACCGTGTGTGATGATCAACAATGCCTTCAGTGGCTCCGGCGCCACGCGCACTTGGAACCTCTGCAGCCACACACCCTATCACCTCGGTTGGCAGGGCGTGCTGAACCAGCCCATCTGCAACGCGCCCATCAACGACGTCGTCGTCACCTCCAACCCGGTCGTGCTGCGTTGGAACCGAAGTGGCGCGCCGGTAGGCACTTCGGGCTACATCAAGATCTACGAACGCACCACCGATAGCTTGGTGTACTGCGGGAACATGTCCACTGTGGATACCCTGGCCCTCAATGTATTGAATGGTCAGTACCGCTGGCTGGTGAGCGTGGGCTCCGGCGGCTATGCGGGTGTGCTTGGCGCTCCGGCACTGTTCACAGTGAACGCGCCACTGAACGCGACGTTCTCCCGTTCGCCGGGGACCATTTGTGCCGGGGCCACGGTGCTCTACACCAACTCCAGCACCGGTGCACCCACCAGCTGGTCGTGGAGCTTTCCTGGCGGTGTGCCTTCAGCATGGACCGGTAAGTTCCCGCCTGTAGTGCGCTACGACCTGCCTGGCACCTACAGCGCCACCCTCACGGTCGGCGATGGACTGAACACCGATGTGGAGACACTGTCGTCCTCCGTAACGGTCTCGGGCGGCAGTGCGCTGCCGTTCTTGGAGAACTTCAACGGTGCGGTGTTCCCGCCAGCAGGTTGGACCTCGCAATCGGGCGGTGGCGTGGGACAAGGCGGTACGCCGCTGGATTGGACCGGCGTAACGGAGCCCGCTTGTTCCCAGGTGAAAGCCGCGAGCGTGCAGGCCTTCACCCACACGGGTACCTATGCCTATCCGATGCTGAAGTCGCCCCGCTTGGACCTGACGCAGAGCACCATGCCTTATGTGCGTTTCAAGTACAGCTACGTGCGGAAGTCGACCACGCCGGGCGGCTCCTTCGGCGTTTCGGGGAACAACTGCAGTTATTCGCGCTATGCGGAAGTGCTGAACAAGGCCGACTCAGCACTTTCTGTGAATGGCGGTGTTCCCATCGCTTCCCCCGGATGGACACCGGCCACCTGCACCGATTGGAAGGAGCTGGTGTTCCGCTTGGACAGTTTGAAGGGCCATATCGCCGAGCTTTCATTCCGCTTCGGTGTGCCCGGTCCTGATCAGAACTTCCATCTG
>JADZGG010000313.1 GCA_020854015.1 Flavobacteriales bacterium | reverse complement strand
ATCATTGATGCTGGCATATCGTCTGGCCATGTACCCGTTCGCATCGAACTCCCAATTCTCGTTGCCATAACTGCGGAACCAGTTGCCTTCGGCATCGTGCCATTCGTATTCGAAACGCACCGCGATGCGGTTCCCTTGGTGAGCCCAGTACTCCTTCTTCAGCCGGTAGTCCAGCTCCTTCGCCCACTTACGTTGAAGAAAAGCCACGATCTCCTTACGCCCTGTGATGAACTCATTTCGGTTCCGCCACTCGCTGTCCACCGTATAGGCTTTGGCCACGCGCTCAGGATCCTTGCTGTTCCAGGCATCTTCGGCCATCTGGATCTTCTGGCGGGCGGTCTCTTCCGTGAAAGGTGGAAGCGGGGGGCGGGGTTCCATAGGCGAAGGTGTTCCCACGAAACTAGTGCGGTGCCTCTTCACCGAACGCTCGGCATCCCGAATCCGGTGGCAAGAGACCGGAATGCCGTTACCTGGTCCTGGATCCACTCTTCGGAGCGGCCGGCTTCCTTCGCCATGAGGCGCGCTACCTGCTCGGCGCATTCACGCGCGGCCATTGCATCGATGAAGAGGAGCCGTACACGCCGCGCCAGCACATCCTCCACAGTGCAGGCCATTTCGTGTCGCACAGCGAACACAACTTCCGCGGTGGTGAACGGGTGATCGGGATGGATCCGTTGACCCAACCTAGCGTCCGCTTGGATGAGCGAACGCACCGCAGCGGCTTCCGAG
Organism: Flavobacteriales bacterium; assembly: GCA_020854015.1. Taxonomy (GTDB): domain Bacteria; phylum Bacteroidota; class Bacteroidia; order Flavobacteriales_F; family PHOS-HE28; genus PHOS-HE28. Next base: position 5,340 of record JADZGG010000313.1, on the reverse strand, counting down.
CCGTAGGCGAGCAGGCGGTCACTGGTGTTCATCAATTCGGACGGCACGTTGCCATGCACCGAAAGTGTGCGCGTGCGACAGGGTGCCGCATGTAGTCCGTGCTTCAGGACGCACAGGTCCACCACATCCTCGGCCATTTTCCGGTAGGTGGTCCACTTGCCGCCGATCAGACTGATGAGACCCGCCGTGGAGGTGATGACCTTGTGGCTGCGCATGATCTCTTTCGTGCTCTTGCCCGCGGCGCTCGACGCGGCGAGCGGTCGCAAGCCAGCGTACATGCATCTCACATCCGCACGTGTGGGTCGGCGTGCGAGGTAACGGGCGGCGTTGTCCAGCACCAGATCGATCTCGGCCTCCAAGGGATGTGGCTCTGGGCTGGATGCCTTCACCAAGGTGTCCGTTGTGCCGAGCACGACATGATCATGCCACGGAATGGCGAAGAGCACACGACCGTCGGTGGTGCGGGGGATCATCAGCGCTTCGTCGCCGGGTAGGAAGGAACGGTCCACGACGAGGTGGATCCCCTGGCTTGGCACAATGTGATCCTGCTCATCCGGACGGTCCATGGCCATCACCGCGTTGGTGAAGACGCCGGTGGCGTTCACGACCGCCTTGCCACGGACCTCCAACGTTTCGCCCGAAAAGCCGTCGCAAACGTGAACGCCAGTCACAGAACCTTGACCATCCTTCAGCAGAGCGGAAACGTGTATGTGGTTCAACACACAGGCACCATGGTCCACAGCGGTGCGGGCCAGTTCGATCGCGAGGCGCGCATCATCGAAACGTCCATCGTGGTAGATCACTCCGCCGTGCAGCCCTTCGGCCTTGGTGTTGGGGGCAAGTGCCAGCAGTTCATCGCGCGAAATGGATCGGGTCCTTCCGAAGCGCAGGGCACCGGCCATCAGGTCATAGATCCCAAGGCCGATGCGGTAGAAGGGTTTCTCCCACCAGCGGTAACACGGAATGATGAAGCGCTGGTCATGCACCAAGTGACGTGCGTTCCTGGCCAGGTAGCCCCGTTCGCGCAGCGCCTCTCGCACCAAGCCGATGTGGCCCTGCGCCAGGTAGCGCACCCCGCCATGGACCAGCTTCGTACTGCGGCTGCTGGTGCCTTTGGCGAAGTCCTCTGCTTCGAAGAGCACCGTGCGCAAGCCCCGTGAAGCAGCGTCGACCGCGATGCCCAGACCGCTGGCCCCGCCGCCGATCACGATCACGTCCCAGACCCGGTCGGGGAGGTGGAGCTGCTCGAGGGCGGCTTGCCTGTTCATGTCGGATGGTCCGGTCGTCTCAGGCGAAGTGACCTTGGATCGGAGCGCTACTTCTTCAGCAACTTGAACGCGTGGTTCCACTGGTTGCGCGCGAAACCGGGCATGCACCAGAGGATGCACAGCGGCTCGATGGCCCGCGCGCCTTCCACGCCACCCATGTCCTCGGTCTCCCAGCCGAACTGGTCCAGGATCACGCGCACCTCTTGCTTCGCATCGGCATCGTTGCCGCAAATGAACATGGTGGGCTTGATGCCATTGAAGTCAGGATTCACCATGTAGGCGTTCCCCACGCTGTTGAAGGCTTTGACGAAATGCGCCTTCGGGTTCACCTTCTGCAACTGCTCCATGAGGCTTTCTTCAAGCGTGGTGAAGTAGTGCAGCACGCCATTGGTGGGCGGTGCGTCCGCAATGGGGTTGGTGGTATCGATAATGGTCTTGCCTGCGAGGTCGGTCGCGTCGCAAAGACGGATCGCTGCTTCAGCAGCGGTGCCCTTGCTGGCCAGCACGATGATATCCGCCCAAGCACCCACTTCCTTGTGGCTACCCACCTTGCCGCCGGGATTCTTGTCCAGCCAGTCGGCGACCTTGTCAGGGTTGCGGGTGGCGATCATCACGTGGTGCCCGTGCTTGAGGAAACCGCTGGCGAGCACTTGCCCCACCATGCCAGTGCCGAGGATGCCTACTTTCTTGCTCATGGGTCTGGGTTGGAGATCACAAAGGAATGCCATCGACGGTCCTCCTTTATCACCCTCTTCTACGAAGTGTCCCGATGATGAGAGCAACGGTTAAGGCTGCCTTAATGCCCGACCGGATGGATCGAGCGATCTTTGCGGCCCTTTCTGAGGACCATGACCGCTCTCCACCTTCTCTCCGTGTGCAGCCCGTTGATGCTAGCCGGCTTGGTCTCCGCCCAAGTGCCGACCAAGTGCCTGGAGATCGAGAGCATTCTGGTGGATGCATGCATCTCGTCCACGGATTGCCCTGGTTCGCAGGAAGGACAGAACGAGATGGTGCGTTTCCGGGTGGGTCCGCAGCCCATCGCCCTTTCCGACCTGAACGTGGATTGGCCGAACAATTCGTTCAACGGACTTGTGCAGAACAGCACTTCCGCAGCGGTAACAGCGGCCTTGAACGCCAGCGTGACGGCTTGTGGCTTGTTACTGGAGCCTCCGGGCGGACTGATCCCGGCGGGTGCTTCGGTGCTCCTGATCACCAGTACGGACATGTGCACTGAGGCCAACTCCTTCGCCGGACTGACCGATACGCTGTACGTGATCTTCCAGCAGGCAGGTAACACGGCAGGCCACTTCGCCAACCAGAACAACGGCAGCCTGGTCACTCCAGTGCCGACCGGTGGCACTTCGCTGCGCACTTTGGTGATCACCCGCACCTCCACGAACTGCGCGGACACCGTTACCTACGACCGCCAGGAGCTGCTGAACGTGTTCGGTACCTATGGTGGAACCAGCAGCGAGAACGACGGCGCCACCGTTTCCTTCACCTGGCCTGGAACCCCTGCGCTGACCTATACCAATGGCGGTTGTCAGGCGCCCGTGGTCTCCACCTTGGTATCGGCCACCTCGAACACGGCCAGCATCTGCGCGGGTGGAACGGTCAGTCTTTCGGGCAGCGTGTCCGGGAGCTTTGCCAGTGTGCAATGGAGCGGTGGAACAGGCACCTTCAGTGCGCCGACCGACACCCTCACAAGCTACACGGCCGGCCCCGGTGATCTGGGAAGCGTGGTCATCTCTTTCTGCGCTGTGGGCAGCTGTGGGCAGAGCACCTGCGACACGTTGCAGCTTTCGATCGATCCGAACCCGGCGGTGAGCATCACGGCCTCAGGTCCGACGGAGCTGTGCCCCGGACAGTCGCTGGACCTGGTGGCCAATGGGGGCATCGGCTATCTCTGGAGCACCAACGACACCACTGCACAGATCACGGTATCGGCTCCAGGTACCTACAGCGTTTCGGGCTCCAACGCGTGCGGGCAGAGCAGCGCCAGCATCACCATCGATCCGGGAGCGGCACCGCAGGTCTCCATCACCGGCGGAACGAGCTTATGCACGGGCAGCAGCCTGATGCTCACGGCCAGCGGAGCGGACACCTACCTGTGGAACACGGGTGACCCCAATGCTTCGATCCTGATCTCCACCACTGGCACATACACGGTAACAGGGACCAATGGTTGCGGACAGGACACGGCCTCCATTACTGTTGTTCCAGTCGCCCCACCCGTTGTGCAGATCACCGGAGATCTGCTCATCTGCCCCGGTGCTTCCACTACGCTCACTGCTTCCTCCGGCGTCAGCTACCTCTGGAACACGGGGGCCACCACGCAGTCCGTTACTGTAAGTGCCCCAGGTGTGTACTTCGTTTCGGTGAGCAACGGGTGCGCTTCGGCCACAGCTCAGGCGGACGTTGAGAATGTCTCGATCAATGCGGCCTTCACAGCCTCACCGGTCTCCGGCTCCGCACCCTTGCCCGTGTCCTTCACGAACACCAGCTCACCCCCCAACGCGACCTGGTCATGGTCCTTCGGAGATGGAGGCACGAGCACTTCGGAGGATGCCCTGAACACCTACGTGGCTTCGGGCACTTTTGTGGCAACGCTTACCATGACCGTTGGTGGCTGCACGGATGAAGCCTCCTTGACCATCATCGTGGAACCTTCGGAACAGCAGCCGGTCACGATCATCGTCCCCAACGTGTTCAGCCCGAACGGCGACGGACAGAACGACCAACTGCGGCTGATCACCTCGGGGATCTCCAACTTGGACATGGACATCTTCAACCGGTGGGGACAACGCGTGGCGAGCCTCTCACGCGCGGACCAACGCTGGGATGGTCGCGACCTGAGCGGAGTCGAAGTGGTGGATGGTACCTATTTCTACACCCTGTACGCCCGTGGGGACTTCAGCACCACCTACGAGCGGAGCGGCCACATCACGGTACTGCGTTGACCCACTGATCCCCTTGATGCTCAGCGGCTGAGCGCCCCTGTAGCACCTACCTTTGCAGCGCTTTTCCGACCAGCTTCCATGAACCGACGTTCCCTTTTCCTCCTGGCCGTCGGCTTGCTATGGGCCAACGGCTGGGTGCTGGGGCAATGTGGACCGGTGATCAGCACCTTCCCTCATCTGGAGGACTTCGAATCCGGGCCGGTTTGGGTGGATGGGGGAACGGCCAGCGATTGGGCCTGGGGAACTCCGGGGCATCCAACGGTGAACAGTGCGGGAGGCGGCGTGAACAGCTGGTGCGTAGGCGGCTTGACCGGTTCATTCTACAATCTTGGCGAACAGGCCTACATCGAAAGCCCGTGCTACGACTTCAGCAGCCTGCAGTATCCGTGGATAAGCTTCAAGATCTTCTGGGAAGTGGAGCGCCAGTACGATGGCATGGTGCTCCAGTATTCCTTGAACGGCGGCACCTCGTACACGAACGTCGGCGCTTTCGGTGATCCGGTGGATTGCCTCAACGACAACTGGTACAACGAGGACTACGTGAACAACCTGACCACCGCCAACCCGCGCCACGGCTGGAGCGGGCGGATCGGGGCCACGGCAGGCAGCTGCTCAGGAGGGAATGGGAGCGGAGCCTGGGTCACGGCCATGCATTGCATGTCGGACCTTGCCGGTGAACCGAGCGTCCGGTTCCGCTTTCTGTTCGGTGCAGGCACAGCGTGCAACGGCTACGACGGTATCGGTATCGATGATGTGCTGATCCAGAACGCCACACCGAACAACGCTGCATTCACCTACACCTGCAACGGCAACCAGGTCACCTTCCTGAACAGCAGCAGCCTGTGTCCGAACGCCTTCGCTTGGGACTTCGACGACCCTGCATCCGGTGCACTGAACACCTCCACTGTCCAGAACACCGCACATACCTTCTCCGGTCCAGGTACCTATGACGTATCGTTCACCGTTTCCGGCCCGTGCAACGCGCCTTCAACTGTGGTGCAGACAATCACCATCGTGGAGACGACCATCAACGCCACTGATCCGCAGTGCACGGCGAACTCGGGTTCCGCGGCGGCCGTGGTCACCGGTGGTGTCGGGCCGTTCACGTAACT
>JADZGG010000312.1 GCA_020854015.1 Flavobacteriales bacterium | reverse complement strand
GGGACATCTACAAGTTGGACGTCATGGTGATCCCCACCAACCGCCCCGTGGTCCGGAAGGACAACGAGGACATGGTGTTCAAGACCCGTCGCGAGAAGTACAACGCGGTGATCGAAGAGATCGACAGGCTCCAGAAAGCCGGTCGTCCGGTGCTGGTGGGTCCCACGAGCGTGGAGGTGAGCGAATTGATGAGCAGGATGCTGACGAGCAAAGGCATCAAGCACAACGTGCTCAACGCGAAGCAGCACGCACGTGAGGCCGAGATCGTCGCGCACGCGGGCCTTTCAGGCACGGTGACCATCGCGACCAACATGGCCGGTCGTGGTACCGACATCAAGCTCGGAGCCAGTGTGAAAGAGGCCGGTGGTCTCGCGATCATCGGTACGGAGAAGCATGAAAGTCGCCGCGTGGATCGGCAGCTCCGTGGTCGTGCGGGACGTCAGGGCGATCCGGGCTCATCGCAATTCTACATCAGCCTCGAGGATGACCTGATGCGCATGTTCGGCAGCGAACGCATCGCCAAGCTGATGGACCGCCTGGGCCTGAAGGAAGGCGAGGTGATCCAGCACAGCATGGTCACTGCCAGCATTGAGCGCGCGCAGAAGAAGGTCGAGGAGAACAACTTCGGCATCCGCAAGCGCTTGCTCGAGTATGATGATGTGATGAACAAGCAGCGCCAGGTGATCTACAAGCGTCGCCACAACGCCTTGTTCGGTGAGCGCTTGAAGCTTGACATCCTCAACATGTACCACGATGTTGGCCGCGCCATCGTGGAGCAGCACCATGCTGTGGGCGACTTCGAAGGGTTCCAATTGGAGCTGTTCCGCCGCTTGTTCGTGGAGAGCCCTGTTAGCGAAGAGGAGTTCAAGAAGCTGAAACCCGAAGAGGTGACCGACCGCCTGTACGAGGCCGCAATGAGCGCCTACGAGCGGCACAGCGCGCAGTTGGCCCGCCAGGCCCTGCCGGTGATCAGCGATGTGTACCTGAACCAGAGCGCCAAGTACGAGAACATCGTTGTGCCCATTACGGATGGCATCAAGACCATGCAGGTGGTGGCCAACCTGGAGAAGACTTACAAGACCGAGGGCCGCGAGCTGGGTGACAGCATTGAGCGGTACATCACCCTGGCCATCATCGACAACGAGTGGAAGGAGCACCTGCGCGAGATGGATGAACTGCGACGCAGCGTGCAGAACGCCGCCATCGAACAAAAGGATCCGTTGCTGATCTACAAGCTGGAATCCTTCAACCTGTTCCAGGCGATGATCGACCGGATGAACGGCGAAGTGGTCTCGTTCCTGTCACGCGCCGGATTGCCAGCTGCGGAGCCTGCTGTTCAACAAGCCCCTGCACCCCGCCAGGAACCTCAGCAGAAACTGCAGACCAGCCGCACGGAGGTGCCCCAATTCGCCGGTGGACAAGCATCTGCTCCTCCTGCATCCCAACAACGCGCCGCTGGTCCTGGTGTCGCTCCACGACAGCCCATGCCTCCCCAAGGTCCGCCTCGCCCCCCTGCACAACCTGTACGTGTGGAGAAAAAGGTGGGCCGCAACGACCCCTGCCCCTGCGGAAGCGGCAAGAAGTTCAAACAGTGCCACGGTCAGGACGCCTGATCGTCTACCCACAACGGCCGAACGCCCCGACAAGTCGGGGCGTTCCTGCTTCTAGGTGTATGGAGTTTGGTTCTAGTATTTGATCGGCACGACCATCGCTACGCGGACGGGTACGCCGTCCTTCTCTCCCACTTGCCAATCCGGCGAAGCGGCCAAGGCGGCCTCGATGGCCTGCTTGGCCTGTTCGTTCTCCGCCATCACCTTCACATCGGTGATCTTGCCATCCTTCTCGACAATGAACGATGCGGTAGCTTCTCCTTCGGACAGTTGCACATCATCCACCTTGGTCTTGATGTAGCGAACGAGTTCCTTACGACCACCCGGATACTCCGGCATGGTGGACGCGTAGGTGTAAACGATGTTCTCGACGGGTTTGGGATCGTAGACCTTTTCAGCGAGGGCCATTCCCCACTCATCGGAACGTTGCCAAACACCGGCCTTCACTCCCATCTGGTACTCACCGCTGCTCTCCTTCTTGCCGTTGGGGTGGTAGTAGGTGAACGCGCCGTGGGGCACTTTCAAATCCGCATCAGCGAAATGACCTTCCGCTTTCAGCTTTCCATCCAAGGCATAGATCCGGGCTTTGTACGTAGAGCCGTCCATGCCATCAGGTTCCTTGTAGTAGGCGGCTTTCCCCTTCGTGGTGGGCTCTAGCGTCGCGCTCAGATAGATACGTTGCGCTGAGGCCGGGCCCGTGAGACCCATGGAGAGGAGGAGGATGAAGATGGAGAGGTGCATGGCTGTCGCGGAACAATGTTCCACACCTTGCTACGCGACATCACCGCTTGAGGTTACGCTTCGCTTATCCAGCCCAGCCTTCGCGGTCCAAGCTGCGGTACTGAATGGCTTCAGCAAGGTGTTCCGTGCGGATGTCGGTGCTCCCTCCAAGGTCCGCGATGGTGCGCGCCACCTTGAGGATGCGGTCATAAGCACGAGCGCTCAAGCCCAAACGTTCCATGGCCTTCTGAAGAATGGCCTGCCCCGAGGCATCGATGCGACAGATCCGACGAACCTGTTGGCTGCTCATCTGCGCATTGCAATGGATGGGGTCCTCGACATATCGCTGCTCTTGGAGCCTCCGCGCCAGGACCACCCGCTCACGCACGTCAGCGCTCTTCTCGCTCAGACGCTCGCTGCTCAGTTCGCTGAAGGCCACCGGCGTCACTTCCACGTGGATGTCAATGCGATCGAGCAACGGGCCACTGATCTTGTTGAGGTACTTCTGGACCACACCAGGCGGGCACACACACTCCTTCTCCGGATGGTTGTAGTAACCGCAAGGGCAAGGATTCATGGCCGCCACCAGCATGAAGCTGGCCGGGTACTCCACGGTGAACTTGGCACGACTGATGGTGATCACGCGATCTTCCAAGGGTTGCCGTAGCACTTCGAGCACGGTCCGCTGGAACTCAGGGAGCTCATCCAGAAAGAGCACGCCATTGTGCGCCAGGCTGATCTCTCCAGGTTGGGGAAAGGAACCGCCACCCACGAGCGCCACATCACTGATCGTATGGTGAGGGGAACGGAAAGGGCGCACGCTGAGCAGGCTGTCCTCTTTGCGCAACTTACCGGCCACGCTGTGGATCTTGGTGGTCTCCAGGGCCTCTTCAATGTGCAGCGGCGGCAGGATCGTGGGCAGGCGCTTGGCCAACATGGTCTTCCCGGCACCGGGCGGACCGATGAGGATGACGTTGTGCCCACCGGCCGCCGCGATCTCGAACGCACGCTTGATGTTCTCCTGACCCTTCACATCGCTGATGTCGACGAGGTAATTGGCCGTGCTCGCCATGAACTCCGCCGCGATGTCGACCGTGGTGCGGGGCAGGTCCGCGCGACCGTCGAAGAAGTCCACGACCTGGCGCAAGTGGTCCACGCCGAACACTTCCAGACCTTCCACGATGGCGGCTTCGCGCGCGTTGGCGCTGGGCACCACCACCCCCTTGAAGCCATGCTTCTTCGCCTCCAAGGCGATGGGCAAGGCCCCCTTGATCGGGCGCACCTCCCCGTCCAGGGAGAGCTCACCCATCACCACGAACTGCGCGAAACGCTCCGCACTGAGCTGATCGCTCGCGGCCATGATCCCCAAGGCGATGGCCAGGTCGTAGGCGCTCCCCTCCTTCCGTATGTCGGCCGGTGCCAGGTTCACCGTGATCTCGCGCCCCCGGGGCATGTGCAGCCCGATGTTCTTGATGGCCGCGCTCACCCGCTGGTGGCTCTCTTTCACCGCATTGTCCGGCAGGCCGACCATGAAGAAGTACTTGCCGGAATTGATGTTCGTTTCCACCACCACGATGGTGGCGTTGATGCCGAACACGGCGCAGCCGAAGTTCTTGACGACCATTGCCTCAAGCCTGCTCGGAACGGCGGGGCGCGGCCAGGTCGCGCTCAATGTGGTCGATCCAGGCGTGGATCACCTTGATGTGCACCTCCTGGATGCGGTCGGCATAGCCGTCGTGGGGAACACGCACTTCCACGGTGCACAGGTCCGCCAGACGGCCTCCGTTCTTGCCGGTAAGACCGATCACGTGCATGCCTTTCTCGCGGGCCACTTCAGCAGCGCGCAGAACGTTCGGGCTGTTGCCACTGGTGCTGATGGCCAGCAGCACATCGCCTTCGCGCCCATGCGCTTCCACGAAGCGCGAGAAAACGTTCTCGAAACCATGGTCGTTGCCAACGCAGGTCAGGTGGCTCGGGTCGCTGATGGATAGCGCTGCGATCGGTGGGCGGTCATCGCGATAGCGACCGGTCAATTCCTCGGCAAAGTGCATGGCATCGCACATGCTTCCTCCGTTACCGCAGCTGATCACCTTGGCCCCTTGCTTCAGGCAATAGCTCATGAAGGCGGAGGCACGCTCCACGTTGATCAGGTTCTCAGGGTCGGCCAGAAAGCGTTGCAGCACGCTGGCGGCCTCTTCGAAATGGGTGCGGATGCGGTCGTGGCTCATGGTTCCAAAGATGCGTCAGATCGTGTCTCCTCCTTTGAAGCCCAGCCTGATGCGCTCGTCCACAGGGGCTTCCATCAACTGCTTCACTGCTTCGAACAGGCTGATCAGTTCCTCGTCGACCCGCTCCTGGCGGCCCTCCATGCGTTCCATGCGCAACTGGAGCTCCAGATCGTTCTGCAGTAAGCGGTTCATCCGCACGAAGACCCGCATGATCCGGATGTTCACCGCGATCGCCCGCTCGCTGTTCAGCACGCTGCTGAGCATGAGCACACCATGCTCAGTGAAAGCCATTGGCGGATATCTGCGTCCGCCCCTTCCTTTTGAGGTCGCGATCTGCGACCTCAAAACACCCCATTCCTCATCTTCAAGGATGAACATGAAGTCATCCGGGAACCGTTCCACGTTCCGTTTTACCCGCTCATTCAACCGTTTGGTGGCCACCTGGTAGAGCAACGCCAAGTCCTCGTCCAACATCACCTTCTGGCCGCGTATCCAGTGGATCCGAGCCGCAATGGCTTCGTCGGGCAACACCAATTCTGCATCCATCCTCCTCACGTTCGACGGATTAGTCGTCGATCAACGGACGCATAAGATGGCAGCTTCGATCCGAACGACCAAATCCGGGCCGCCTCGGTTCGAGGGAAAATGGACTAGCGACTCGCCTGCTGATCCAGCACCCGCATGCCTTCAATGCCACGCTCCAAGAAAGACTTGTACTCATCCACATCGGGCGTATAGCCGACTGGATCGGTAAGGAGCTTGCCCTCAGGGCTCAAGAGCGCATAGTAGGGTTGGCTGCTGATCATGAAGGTCTCCAGTTGCACCGTGCTCCACTTGTTGCCCTTGGTCAGGATCAGCTTCTGTTTCCCGGTGCAGGTGGTGTACTCGTGCTGTTGGTCCTTGGGCAGTTCACGCTTGTCATCCACATAAAGCGACACCAGCACATAGTTGTTCTCGATCAACTCTTTCACCCCATCCTTAGGCCACACATGCTCTTCCATCTTGCGGCAGTTCACACAAGCCCAACCCGTGAAGTCGATCATCAAGGGTTTGCCCACCTCCTTGGCATGGGCCAACGCTTCGTCCAGATCATGGAAAGCTTCAACCTTCTTCGGCAGAAGCCAACTATAACCAACAGGCGGTGCAAGACCGCTCATCAGGGCCATTGGAGTGAAGGAGTTCGCCTTCGTGTCCACGCGCAGTCCAAAAGCCAGATAGATGGTCGCGGCCGTGAAAAGCGCAATGAAGCTCCAACGCACGGTGCCACGCGACTTCACCGGGCTATCATGCGGAAACCGGATGAGGCCGAAGAGGTAGAGCACGATGCCGAGCGAGCAAAGCACCCACACGACCATGAACAGCTCATAGGGCACGATCAGCCATTGCTTCACCAGGTCGGCGTTGCTGAGGAACTTGAACGCCAGCGCCACTTCTGCGAAACCGAGCACGACCTTCACACTGTTCAACCAGCTGCCGCTGCGGGGCAGGGACTTGAGCCAGCTGGGAAAGAGCGCGAACAATGCGAAGGGCAGCGCGAGGGCCAAGCCGAAGCCACCGAGTCCGGCGGTCAGCTGCCAGGCACCACCATCAGCAGTGAGCGCACCGGCGAGCAATGAACCGAGGATCGGACCGGTGCAGCTGAACGATACCAACGCCAAGGTGAGGGCCATGAAAAAGATGCCGATGAGGCCGCCGAACTTCGAGGCCTTCTGGTCCATGCTGTTCACCCAGCTGCTGGGCAGGGTGATCTCGAAGTAGCCAAAGAAGCTGACAGCGAAGACCAGGAAGATCACGAAGAAGAAGATGTTCAACCAGGGGTTCGTGCTGATCTCGTTGAAGATCTCGGCGTTCACCGAACCCAACACGTGGAAGGGCAGGCTGAAGAGCAGGTAGATGCCCAGGATGAAGCCGCCATAGGTGAGCGCGTTCTTCAGGCCCTTCGCCTTGTCCTCGCTGCCCTTGGTGAAGAAGCTCACCGTGAGCGGGATCATCGGGAAGACGCAGGGAGTGAGCAGCGCAACAAGGCCGCCCAGGAAGCCCAGGAAGAAGATCCGCCAGAGCGATGCTGAACCACGCACTTCCTGCTGATCGGACACGGAGCTCTTCACCACCGCAGCGTTGAGGTCCACGGTGTTCAACTTGTACTTGCACTCGCCACCGGCCACACCGGTCTTCGACCCGATCGTTACCAGCCCACTGGACAGGTTCACCTTGAAGGGCACGGGATCCGGAAAGATGCACTTGCTATCGTCGCAAGTCTGGTAATTCACCGCGCCCGTGATGTCCTTGGCCTCATCTGAGACGGTGACCTCTTGGACGAAGGTGACGGCATGCTTGAACTTACGCACCTTGATGCCGAACATCTCGTCCATTCCCTCGTGCATGTCCTTGCCTTCTTCCACAGCCTTCCCTGAAAAGTGCGCGTGCATCACGGCACTGTCCAGATCAATGCTGGTCGGGATGGGCCCGTCTCCGAAACTTACCTGGGAGTAGATATACCAACCCTCCTGAACCGAAGCGGTGTAACGGAAGCGCCAAAGACCCTCCTTCACCTTTTCGGTGGCCAAGGTCCACGTCACAGGTTCCTCCTCCGCTGGTAGGACGGCAGTGACAGCAACATCCCCTTTGTAAGGAATGCCTGCGAACTCACCCTTGTCCTGCGCCAATGCAATGCGGAAATAGAGCGGATCCGTGATGTCGCATGCGCGGTCATTGCAGACCATGTAGTCCAGTCTACCGGTAATGGGCAGCTGGGGATCCGTGACCTTCACCCGTTGTGTGAACAAGGCATAGCCCTTGAACTTCTTCACCTCCATGCCAAAGACGGGATCCTCGCCTTGGATCGTGTGATCACCTGTCTCGATGGCCTTGCCAACAGGCACGACATGGGCCAGCGTATCCAAGGTGATGGCGGTGGGGATCGGCCCCATGTCGCCGAAGCTCTGCTGCGAATACACGAACCAGCCTTCCGAGAGGTCGGCTCGAAAAACCGCATCCCATACGCCCTCCTCCACCTTCACCATGCTGATGGTCCACTTCACGTGTTCGGGCGGCGCCGCAGGGCCGGGCACCTGCGCCAGGACCGCTGCTACGAACAAGGCCAGTACGGCCGTCATCCACTTCTTCATGTCGGCTAGGGAACGGTTACGGAAAAGGGCACCACTTTCGGAGGGAGGCAGGTCTTGTCGTTGCAAGCCATGTACTCCACTTCACCGGTCACGGTGAGCGGGCCAGTCTTCAGGCGCTTGAGAGGTACAGTGAACACGGACGTATCGGAATGGAAGCGAAGGTCCATCTCGAAATTAGGATCGTAGGCGGCTTCGGGTGTTTGCTCGACCACCGCTCCTGATTCATAACTCTCGGAGCTGCCTACGCGAATGGCCGTAGGAAGTGGACCATCATCACGGGGCAGTGTGAGCGCATAGATGTGCCAGCCTTCCTCACAAGTTGCTTTCAGCAGCACCTGCACCTGTCCATCGGCACCTGTCACCGCTTCAAAGCCCCACGTCACTGGACCGCCTGCCAGCAAGGCGGGGACGAGAAGGAAGGTGGTGGCAAAAAGTGAGAGGGCTCGGAGCATGGTGTTGTGAACGCGAGGCCCAAAAGTACCCCAGCCCTCAGGTCACCGCACCGGCCGATCCGTTAAAAGATG
>JADZGG010000311.1 GCA_020854015.1 Flavobacteriales bacterium | reverse complement strand
GCCATCGGCCGGACCTTCATCGAAGTGTTCGACGTGGAAGCGCACCGCATCAAGGATGTGAAGTGGCTGGGACAGGGCACCATCTATCCCGACGTGATCGAGAGCGTGAGCGTGAACGGCCCCAGCGTCACCATCAAGAGCCACCACAATGTAGGCGGGCTGCCTGCGCGCATGAAGATGCAAGTGGTGGAACCGCTGCGTCTGCTGTTCAAGGACGAAGTGCGGCGCGTGGGCAAGGAGCTTGGGCTCGATCCCACGATCCTCGGCCGCCATCCTTTCCCAGGTCCAGGCTTGGGCATCCGCATCCTTGGAGACATCACGCCTGAGAAAGTGGCCTTGCTTCAGGACGTGGACGCGATCTGGATCGGCGGGCTGCGCGAAGCCGGTCTTTACGATCAGGTCTGGCAGGCGGGTGCGATCCTTCTACCCGTGCAGAGCGTGGGGGTGATGGGTGACGAGCGCACCTATGAGAATGCCGTTGCCCTGCGGGCGGTGAGCAGCACCGACGGCATGACCGCCGATTGGTGCCACCTGCCTTATGAGGTATTGGCACGCATTTCGAACGAGATCATCAACCGGGTGAAAGGCGTGAACCGCGTGGTCTACGACATCAGCAGCAAGCCGCCCGCCACCATCGAATGGGAATGATGCCTCGCTTTCTTCTGTTGGTACTGGTGCTCTGTGCCGGTCTGGATGCCCATGCGCAAGTGGAGCGCACCCTGGACGGGAAGAAGTACCTGGTCCACACCGTTCAACAGGGCCAGACCCTCTACGCGATCAGCAAGCACTACGCAGTGCCCATCGAGGCCATCACGGTGGCCAACCCCTCCGCGCAGCAGGGCCTCAGTTTGGGACAGGTGCTCCTGATCCCGAAGGATGCTGTAGTGAAGAAGGAATTGAAGACCGCGCCCGCCTTGCGCAACGGCGAGCTGGTGCACACCGTCGCCAAGAAGGAGACGCTCTTCGGGATCTCAAGGAGGTACGGCGTTGATCAGAACGCCTTGGAAGCACGGAATCCGGAGCTCGCCGCGGGGGTGAAGGAGGGTATGCAGCTGGTTATCCCCACGACGGCGGTCGTTGGCATGCCTGCGACCTCGGTCGCACCTGCTGCGGATGACAAGAGCCTTTCCCACTTGGTGATGCCCGGTGAGACATTATATTCCTTGGGCAAACAATATGAAACGGCGATCGAGGCCATCCAAGCGGCCAACGGTGGCCTGCCGCAAGGTCTGAAGGTGGGTACCTACGTGCGCATACCGGCCAAGGTGGAAGCGGTGCCACTGGCCCCGGTCGTGGATGCGCCCGTTCGGAAGGCCGAATACCGGGTGGCCTTCCTGCTGCCCTTCTCCGTTGCTGCCAATGACAGCGTGATGTCGCGCGATCCGGAGCGGAAGGCCTATCATGATGTTACGGATGCCGCGGTCCAGTTCTACGCGGGCGCTCAGCTGGCCATGGATTCCTTGAAGGGGCTTGGCCTGACCGCGGATGTTTCCGTTGTGGATGCCGGTAGTGATGCTTCGGTCTGGGGTCCGGTATTGAAAGAGAGCCGCATGAAGGATCAGGACCTGTTCATCGGCCCCTTCAATCGGGGGGCGATCGATCAGCTGGTGCGTGTGGCCAATGGTGCGCACATCGTTTGCCCGGTGCCGCAGTCCAACAAAGTGCTGCTCGGCAATCCCACAGTGAGCAAGGTCCTTAGTGGGCGCCCCGATCAAGTGCAAGCACTGGCCCGTCACGCCGTTCTGCGTCACGGCGCTGATAACATCATCCTGGCGCGTCCTGACATCGCCACGGAAAAGGAACTTCAGGACCAGATGCTGCGGGTGCTGCAGGAAGCACTGGGCCAGCGGAAGGACCGCTTGCGCGACAGCGTATTAGTCGCTACGAGCGGCAAACGGGATGGTTCCTCCGTCACGGCCTTGTTGCGCAGCGACAAGAGGAATGTCGTGCTTGTGCCGAGCGAGAGCGTGGAATACGTGAGCGCGCTTATCGCCAAGCTGGCCGGGCAGTCGAAGGACAAGGAGATCGTGGTCTACGGTCTTTCCTCATGGTCCGAGATGGAGTCAGTGGCGGCTGCGGACCTGGACAAGTTGCATGTACGGGTGCCGGCGAGCAGCCAGATCGATCGCGCGGATCCCCGGGTCGCTGCCTTCATTGCCCATTACCGCCAGCGCTTCAATGATGAACCACGCGAGTATGCCTTCCTAGGCTTCGATGTCACCTTCTACTATCTCTCGGCCCTGATGAGCGAAGGCCGCGGCTTTTCCGACCACTTCAACGAGGTGCGCACGCAGCCGCTGCACATGGTGTTCAACATGCAGCGCACCGGCCCCGAGAACGGTTACCGGAACGACTCCGTTCTGATCCTGGAGCACAAGGACCTCGGTCTCGTTCGTGTGCCATGAGCGGAGGCCTTCTTGATCGCACCACCATCGCCGCGGAGTTCCGTCGGATCCAGCAGGAGATCTGCACGGCGCTGGAGAAGTTGGATGGCGTGGGGAGCTTCGAGGAGGATGCGTGGCAGCGGGAGGGCGGTGGTGGCGGCCTTACCCGTGTGATCGCTCATGGGGACCTGATCGAGAAGGGCGGCGTGAACTTCAGCGAGGTGCATGGGGAACTGACCACGCAGGCTGCGAAGGCCCTGCAGATCCAAGGCACGGCCTTCTATGCCACCGGTGTGAGCATCGTGTTGCATGGCAACAACCCCGGGGTGCCTACGATCCACATGAACATCCGCTACTTCGAGGTGGACACCGGTGCACGCTGGTTCGGCGGCGGCATCGACCTGACCCCGATGTACGTGGATGAGCAGGCCGCAGCCCATTTCCACCGACGTTTGAAAGGTGTTTGCGACGCCTGGGACCCCACGTTCCACGCCGAGTACAAGCGCTGGGCGGACGATTACTTCTTCATCCCGCACCGCAACGAAACGCGGGGCATCGGTGGCATCTTCTACGATCGTATCCAGCCATCGGAAGCGCTGCCGGTGGAGAAGATCTTCGGCTTCACATGTGCTGTGGGCCGCTTGTTCGCACCGCTCTATGGGGAGGTCGCCGATCCGCCGCGCAGGCGCACGTTCACGGCCAGTGAGAAGGACTGGCAGCTATTGCGACGCGGTCGTTACGTGGAGTTCAATCTGGTGCATGACCGGGGCACGCGATTCGGTCTGGAGACCGGTGGTCGCACGGAGAGCATCCTGATGAGCCTGCCGGCCGATGCGCGCTGGGCCTATGATCACCGACCGGAACCCGGTTCGCCGGAAGCCGCGACGCTTGCGCTTTTGCGCAAAGGCATCGATTGGGCAGCCCGCTAGCTCACTGCGGTCTGTAGATCGTGCATTTCCCCTTCACGATGTACTGGACATCGATGTCGCTGAAGCCCACCTTCCGACCGGAACTGCCCATGTTCTGGTGACCCAGACGGTACATGCCGGGGCCCTTCACCTGCATGATCACGGCAGTGTGCTCGCTCATACGCTCCTCATGCGTTGAGGTCTCGGTTGTCTGACGAAGCAGCACGCCTTGGAAGCGGATGATGTCGCCTGGATGCACGCATTCCTTCAGCGGATCCACGCGCCTGCCGAACCCGTAGGCGCCATCCCAGGTGGCGCCGGCTTTCGTTAGTCCTTGCGCGGCCAGGTCCCAGCACTCGCCAGTGCCGACGCGCTTACCTGCATGGTCGTTCACGAAGGCGACCACACGTTGGTTGATCACAGGCACGGAATCACAACCCGTCGGGGCGATCGAGCGCAATGCCAGAGCGAGCACAAGAGCTGTCATGCGAAGAATACGACCGGAGCCAGCACCTTATTGCCCATCCGAAGCACGCCGTTCAGCACGGGCTTCGCGACGGTCACGCACGTAGTTCTTCACCCGCTCCCATGAGCGTTCAAGCTCGGACATCACGTTCGACCCGGCACTGCGCTTTCCGAGGCGCTCCGCAATGAAGGGCACGGCGGCGCTGAGGCCCATGGCGAGGATCTTCCCGGCGGTCGTCTTCGCACGCCCCCCGAACGCCAGCCCCGCAAGGCCGCCGATCATCTCCGGTGAAATGCCACTGGCCACATCCTTGGCCGTGTTCCAGGAAAAGAGCGACCGCGACATCACCTTCAGTGCGCCACCGGCGATGGCCTTTTGCAGGGCGGGTTCGCGCAGGTGTTCCCAGTGGCCGTTCAACTGTGAAAGCCGCTCATCGCGTTGGGCTCGCAAGCGTTCACGCTCCCGTTGCACAGCTTCCATGGAATCGAATCGTTCAGTCGTTGCCATGGACAGCGCGGATAACGGCGAGGGTGATCTTGTCCTTCAGGAAGCTTCGCCAGAGCAGATAGAAGACAATGCCCAACAACACGTACAGCACGGCCACGGCCAGAAAGCCTAGAGTGCTCGTGCCAAGAAGTTTCCCAAGCCACAAGGCCAAGGCCACACTGCCCATCAGAAAGGCGGCGCTGAAGGCGAAGAAGAGCACGAGCCCGACCACAACAAAGGCCACGGCACGCCCAGCTTTCTCGCTCACCGCAAGGGTGGTCAGTTCCTTCTGCGTCTCGAAGTAGGCCTTGGCATCACCGGCCACGGCTTCCATGAAACGCCCAAGGTCAGGCCGCCCCGTCTCCGGGTCGGCATAGCGCGCATACCGATCGTCGTTACTATCCGCCATGGACCTTAGTTGGCGCTATGGCGCACGTTATCAGCGCCACGGCGGGCCTTGTCCGCCACTTCCTCCGCGCTGTCCGCTACATCGTTCTTCAGGCGGTCCTTGAGGTTCTTGCCTTCGTCGAAGAGGAAGCGCACGAAGTCGCTCACTTCATCCTTCGTCATGGTAGCGGCATCGGCGGCCTTGCCCTTGGTCCTGCTCCATTCCTCGCGCGCCTGATCGATGAAGGCATCCATCTCGTCCTTGCTGTCGGTGACCTTCCGGGCGATCCGCTCGCGTGTCTCCTTTCCTGAGCGGGGTGCGAACAGTACACCCAATGCAGCACCCACTGCGGCGCCTGCGAGGAATCCGAGGATCCCGTTCCTGCTTTCGTTGCTCATGGTCAGGGGCCTTTACGGTGTCGCGTCCATGCGCTTCACCCCGGCCGTGTTACCAAGGTACGGCGCAACGGTCCGTTGAACAGGACGATCGTCACGTTCAGGCTTCAGCGGGCCCGCGCAGCCACTTGCGTTCGATCACGAAGGTGCCGAAGGGCAGGAAGCCAGCCAGTAGGAGGCCATAGATCCGTTCGGTGGACCATTTCAACTTCGTGAAGAGCGGCACGGCCGTCACCAGGTAGCCGACGAACAGGAAGCCGTGCAGCAAACCCGGCCAGCGAACAGCAGAAGGAATGCCCATGGAATACTTGACCGCCATCGCGGCGAGCAGGATGATCCAGCTGATGCCTTCAGCGATGCAGAAGGTGCGGAAACGCTTGATGATCGGGTCCATGGTGTGCGTTGTGGTGCAAGGATAGGACAGGGGAGAGGTCGTCGTGTAAGGCGCGGATCACTTCTTCCTGTCTTCGCTGTTGGTTCATGGCGCTTCAAGCAAGCGAACGTGCGAGCCCTTCCAGCACGAAGGGAACCGCTTCGATCGGCGCCTTGAACGAGATCTGGTCCTCCTTCGCATCGCCGTTCATGAAGCGAACAGTGAGTCTCTCGTCAGCAGGCCCTTCAATGGCGATGACCTTGTTGAAGGGGATCCGGAGCACGGGTCCGAAATCGTGGCGCAGGGCGCGGTAGAGGCTGAAGACTCCAAAGGCGCTCAGGGCCAACGCGACCAAGGTGGAACCGGTGTCGCTCATATGGCTCATGTGACCGAACAGCATGAACAGGCCGCCGATCAATATGATCACGATGCCGATGACAAGACGACCTGCATGGGCCGGACCTTGCTTCGCGGACCGTTCGCGTGCCTCCAAGGCCTCCTGCCAGTTCCCGGAGCGCGTGAAGTACAGGGCGTGCTTGTCCACATTGAGGTAGCCTTGCTCGAGCTGGAAGTAGCGCCGTTCCATCTCAAGGAATGTAGTTCTCTGGCTTCTCCAAGTGACGAACGATCGCCAGGCTGCCCAGCCAGAGCCCGTCCTCGGCCATGTCCTCCTTGAACAGCGGGATCATCAACCTGTCAACGATCTGGGCGCAGTGTGCGTCAGTGAGCACGCGTTCGGTGCCCAGGCCGGTGGAAACGTATACGCTGCGGAGCTGCTTGCTGAAAGCGATCACAACGCCGTTGTTGCGGCCGCGCTTGCCTACGCCGAGGGAATCCCCGAAGGTGGCCGCGAAGCCCTGCATGTCGAGATGACCTTTCAGCCCGTTCGTGGTCACCAAGGCGATCTCATTGCCGGTCACCGCCTCGTGTGCGCGGAACAGGCTGTCGAAGCGTTCCTCCTGCGCCGATGTCAGCACATTCTCTTGGTCGAACACGAAGTGCTCCACGCGCGGGCCGTGACCCATGCACAGGCAACACACCACCAGAAGGATGATCACGGACCGCATGCACCGAAGGTAGCGGATCGGAAGAGGAGGGGAGCTCAGGTGAGACGCCCGATAATGGCCTCAATGGTCGCTCGCCAGACCGGATACAGTTCAGCGTTCTCCTCCCAGAGTTCACGCAGCTCCGAAATATCGCTCAACACGCGATGCAGGTTCTCGATAGCGACGACCTTCAAGGATGCGGGATCATGCTTCTTCACCTCGGCCGTCACCGCGGCCAGGGTCTCTTCATCATCACACCGGTAGGACACACCGTTCAATGCGGCGTCGATCACGGCACCGCTCACCAGCAGGCATTGGCAATCGGTGTACTCCAAGTAGTCCGCGTCCTTCGCTGCGGCGTACCATTCATTGATCTGCGCCATCGGGTCGGCGATGGCGAGCGATGCGAGCACATCATAGGCCGTGTCGTCGTCGAAGATCCCGGTATCCCAAGCGCCCATGTGGAAGGTGTTCAGTTCTTCACCGGTACCTGCACGGCCGTAAAGACCTTCTGCGACACCGAGTAGCTGTGGCCTTTGCTGATGATGTGCACCTTCATGCCTTCGATGCTGAAAGGCTGACCTTCCTCCACATCGGCGAAGTTGCTGTAGGTGATGTCGTGACCGTCGAAGATCATCACCTGGCCGCTGCCGATGGTCTCGAGCATGTCGCCGTCGGTGATCACGATGCCAGTGTCCTCACCCAGTCCGATGCCGATCGCTGAAGGATTGGCCGCCACGGCCTGGCTCAAGCGGCTGAAACGGCCGCGCTCCACGAAGTGACTGTCGATGATCACGTCGTAGATCAAGGCCGCACCGGTGGTCATCTTCACGCCGCCCTTCACCAGACCAGAGGCGCTATGGCCCTGGTAGATCATGGTGCTGCTCATGCACATGGCGCCCGCACTGGTGCCGGCGATCACGAAGCCTGTCTCTTCAGCGTAACGACGCTTCATCAGCTGCAGGAAAGCGGTACCGCCGAAGATCGTGGTGAGCCGGAGCTGGTTGCCGCCGCTCATCATCACACCATCCGCCTTGGCCAACCGCTTGATCATGTCGGGCTTCACATCGCTGCGGTCCCGGATGTCGAGCACGTCCACATTGGTGACGCCCAGGCGACCGAAGGCGGCGATATAGTTCTCGCCCACTTCCTCGGGAATGCTGCTGGCGCTGGTGATCACGGCGATCCGCTTGCTCGGACCGCCCATTTCATCCACCACACGTTTCAGGATGCCGTCCTCGATGAAGGTGTGGTTGAAGACCTTGACGTTGTGCCCGGCTTCCGGCGTAAGGCCCTTGTCCTCGTTGCCGCCGATGGCGATCAGCTTCCCTTTGGGTGTCATGTAGCTTGGTTGATCCCCCGCCCCCATGCTTGGTGCTCGCTTCCGTGCTCCGTCCGCATTCTAACGCAGGAACGGGGAATTGACGGGACGATGGGAACGACGGGTTCCCCCCAAGGCCATGCGAAAATAGAGGGATCCTCTCCGCTAGGTAAAGTGCGCGGGAAGTTTTGTTGAACATCGGGCTGTCCCTAACTTCCCCCGCCACCGTTCTGCTTACCCACCTGAACGGCGGCCCCACCAAGCCCAGAACCCATGCGGATCCTCGAACTGAAAGCCATGCGCGGCCCTAATTATTGGTCCGTGCGCCGTCACCACCTCATCGTGATGCGCCTCGACATCGAGGGCCTGGAGCAGAAGCCTACCGACAAGATCCCCGGCTTCTATGAGCGGATCCAGGAGCTGCTGCCCACCATGTACAGTCACCGCTGCAGTGAGGACCATGAGGGCGGCTTCTTCGAGCGGGTGAAGCGAGGCACGTGGATGGGCCACGTGATCGAGCACATCGCGCTGGAGATCCAGACGCTGGCCGGCATGGAAACGGGCTTCGGGCGAACCCGCAGCACACGCGATGTCGGTGTCTACAACGTGGTGTTCAGCTACATCGAAGAGCCGGTGGGCATGTACGCCGCGAAGGCGGCCGTGCGGATCGCCGAAGCGCTCATCAGTGGAGAGAAGTACGACCTCGCTGACGACCTGCAGAAGATGCGCGAACTGCGCGAGGAAAGCCGTCTTGGGCCCAGCACGGCCAGCATCGTGCACGAGGCCGTGGGCCGTGGCATTCCCTACCTGCGCCTCAACGGACAGAGCCTTGTCCAACTGGGCCATGGCATCCACCAGAAGCGGATACGCGCCACGATCACCAGCAAGACCAGTAACATCGGGGTGGAGATCGCCTGCGACAAGGAAGAGACCAAGCAGCTGCTGGAGAGTTACGAGATCCCCGTGCCGAAGGGCCGCGTGGTCCGCTCGGAGGAAGGACTCGAAGCCGCGATCGATTCTGTCGGCTTCCCCTGCGTGATCAAGCCCATTGGCGGTAACCACGGGCGTGGTGCCACCATTGGCATCAAGACGCTCGAAGAGGCCAAGGTCGCCCTCGCCAAGGCGAAGGAGATCAGCCGCAGCGTCAT
>JADZGG010000310.1 GCA_020854015.1 Flavobacteriales bacterium | reverse complement strand
GTTTGGATAACGACTGCGACGGCCTCAACGACGAGGACTTTCTCTGGTACCCGGATGCCGATGGCGACGGTGCTGGAGCGAACGATGCGGAGGGGACCACAAGCTGCACGCAGCCACCCGGCATGGTAGCCAACAACACCGATTGCAACGATGCTGCGGCTACCGTGTACAACGGCGCGCCCGAACTGTGCGACCTGGTGGACAACGACTGCGATGGCGTCACAGATGAGGTCTTCTTCTGGTTCGTGGATGCGGACAGTGATGGCTTCGGCGATCCAGCCACGGTGCAATACAGCTGCACACCCATTCCCGGGTCCATGAACATCGGTGGCGATTGTGATGATGCGGATGCGAACATCACGCTGCCGGGTTCGGCGTGCGACGATGGCAACCCCGGAACCATCGATGATGTGATCCTGGCGAGCTGCACCTGCCTGGGATTCGTCCAAGGAGCCTGTGACGACGGCGAGATCGAGGACTGCAATGGCAACTGTGCACCAGTGGAATGGGTTGGGGATAACACCTGCGACAACGGGTCCTTCGAGTGGAACGGCAACTTCATCGACTTTGATTGCATCCAGTTCGCCAATGACGGAGGGGACTGTGCCAACACAGGTGGCAACGAGGTTTGCGATGGCTTGGACAACGATGGCGACGGACTGATCGATGAGGACTTCTTCTGGTACATCGATGCGGACGGGGACGGCTTCGGCGACCCGACCAGCTTGCTCTATAGTTGTATGCCATTGCCCGATCGGATCAACACGGCCGGCGATTGCGATGACAACAACATCGCCATTCATCCGGGGGCTGTGGAAGTCTGTGATGGGCTGGACAACAACTGCGATGGCTTCATCGATGGCACCAGCGCGAACTTCCAAAGCGGATGCACCGACCCGATGGCGTGCAACTATGACCCGAACGCCGTTTGCCCCGATGTGAGTTGCGTGCAGGGCAGTATCGCCGATGGCAGTGAAAACTTCGCCACGGATTTCACCGCGACGGATGTGAACGGCAACACGGTGAACCTCTTCACGCTGTTGGCACAAGGCAAGACCGTGATCCTCGACTTTTTCACAACCTGGTGTCTGCCGAGCAACCAGATGAACAACGGCGGGTTCCTACAGGACTGGTACGCACACATGGGTCCGGCCGGGTTGGACCACATCCGCATGGTGAGCATCGAGATCGAGGACACGGCCACCGTTACCGGTTCGCTTGCGCCCTTCCTCGCGGATGCGACATGGCCCTTCATCACGGATGGGGGCAACGCCATCATGCAGCAATACGCCGCACTCGGCCTGTACAACGGTTTCGTGCCCACGATCGTGATGATCTGCCCGGACCGCTCCGCGCAGCGCATCTACGCGCTCCCGGACGAATTACCTTACAGCAACAACTTCCAGTACGACCCGGTTGCCGCGATGGCCTTGTTGAACGAGAAGTGCGGTTGCCGCGGAACGCCTTGTTCGACCAACATTGGTTGCATGGACGTGAACGCGTGCAACTACGATCCGTCCGCGACCTGTCCAGGACCGTGTTCGCAAGCACTCGAATGGTTCACCGATAGCGACGGTGATGGCCGCGGTACAACGTCATGGGGTACCGCATGCACCCAACCTCCGAACGCTGCGGCTTCTGCGGGCGATTGCAACGACAACGACCCGACAGTATCCATCGGAGTCACCTTGCTCGTGCTCACGGAGGATCCCGGAGCTGCCGGCACAGCACACTACGTGATCCAACAGGGCAGCACCACCATTGAAGGCGACCTGGACCTTCCCGCCGAAACGGAGGGCATCGGTTCTCTGCCTCTGTGCATCGGCGACGGCTGTTACTCCATCACTATTTCGCAGAACGACGTGCCGCTTTGGATCGAATGCTATCTGCAGTTCCCTGAAACGCCCGATGATCCGGTCATCTTCCTTACCGCTGAAGGATACGTGGGGAACAGCAGCACCGAGGTCTGCGATGGCTTGGACAACGATTGCGATGGCGCAGTGGATGAAGGCTGCACGATCAACGTTGACGTGCGCGTTCTGTTGGAAGGCCCATACAACGCCAGCACTGGCTTGATGAACGATGGCTTGCGGGCATTGGGACTTGTTCCCACCACGGAGCCATACACAGGCCTAGGATATGCGCATGTGGGCGGCGGAGGAGAGACCACAACACCCGCCGTGCTCGCGGTGTCCGGTAACGATGCCATCGTGGACTGGGTGCTGCTCGAACTGCGCGATGCGATCGACCCATCCATCATCGTCGCTTCGCGAAGCGCGTTGCTACAACGCGACGGTGATGTGGTGGATACCGACGGCACCAGCGCGGTGAGCTTGCCTATCGATCAAGGGGACTACCATGTCGCCGTACGGCATCGCAACCACTTGGGCGTGATGACGGCGAACATGGTGGCCCTCTCCTTCTCAGCCACCACTGTGGACTTCACCTCAGCATCGACCATCACCTACGGAACGGATGCACGCAAGGCTTCGACCGAGGTGATCCCCGTGCTTCAATTGTGGGCTGGCGATGTGACCTTCGACCATATCGTGAAATACACGGGCCAAACGAATGACCGCGACCCCATTCTGCTTACCATCGGGGGGCTTGTACCCACGAATACCACCGGTGGATACCACACATCGGATGTGAACCTCGATGGAACCGTCAAGTATACCGGCTCAATGAACGACAGGGACCCCATCCTGATCACCATCGGCGGAGTGGTACCTACCAATGTTCGCTTGGAACAACTGCCTTAGTCGGTAGGGCACATTGACCGGAACGAAGCCCTGCCGCATCAGGGGGGCCTCGTTCCGGTGCTCACTTCTCTCCATAGCGCGGGTCGGTCCTCCACGGAAGCTTCTCCATGAACTGTGTACGCAACGAACAGTGTCCGAACTCCTGCTCCACGTAGCCGACCAAACGGTACACGCCGCGCCCTCGGAACGGGAAACGCGCAGCCACATCGGGGAACTGTGTACTGTCCCAGAAATCACCGGCCGTATCGATGAACGAACCGAAGCTCATGCGCTGGCCCGTGTGCGTGTCCGTGGCCTTCACGTGGATCATGTAGCCGAGCATTTCCACCTTCTGGCCTACGCACGAGCTCATCTGCTGCGCGAGGATCGCCGGGAGCCGTGAGCTTCGAGACACGAGCTGAGGCTCGGTTGCGTTCGCGGCGCGCTCAGGGCTCGGGAGCGTATTCACGAGTGAGAACGGATCGCACAATGGAAAGCCGAGCAGGTCCAGCTCATCATAGGCATCGGCGAGCGGATAGTGGTTCAGCTCCGGCAGCTTCGGGTCGGGCGCCTTGGTGATGAAGAGGTCGCCATTGCGTGCGGCATCGGAACGACCGTGATGGAGCATGGCCAGGTCCCACAGTAACCGCGGCTTGCTCCTTCCCGTGAAGCGCAAGGCTCCCACCCTTACCAGCACACGCGCCTGTTCCACGTGCAAGGGCACACGGCGCAGCAGGTCCTGTAGGTCCAGGAAGGCACCGTTGTGAAGGCGCTCATTGAGGATCAGCTGGGCAGCGCCATCCTCCAGGCCCTTGATGTTCCGCAGACCGAGGAAGATGCGGGGAGCGCACGGCGTTCCACCGGCCACCTCTTCATGCAGCGTGCAATGGTCTCCACCGGTGTTGATGCACGGTGCTTCGATGATGGCCCCCATCCGTTTGGCCTCGTGCAGGTAGAACTCCGTGTGGTAGAAACCACCGAAATTATTCGCCACGCCCACGAGGAATTCCAATGGATGGTGTGCCTTGAGGTAGAGGCTCTGGTAGCTCTCGACCGCATAGCTGGCGCTGTGGCCTTTGGCGAAACTGAACTCACCGAAGCTCATGATCTGCGTCCACAGCTCCTCGATCTCCGGCAGGGGGTTACCGCGCTCCAACGCACCCTTGAAGAAGCTCTTCTTCACCTCGTTGAACTCCCTGCGGTTCCTGAACTTTCCGCTCATGCTTCGGCGCAGCGAATCAGCTTCACCAAGGCTAAGCCCCGCGTACTCGTAGCCGACCTTGATCACATCCTCCTGATACACCATCACGCCGAACGTATCGGGCATGATGTCCATCAACTTCTTGGGGGCCAGCTTGCGGCGTTCGGGATCGTGGTACCGCAGCAGGAACTCGCGCATCATGCCGCTGTTGGATACACCAGGGCGAATGATGCTACTGGCCGCTACCAGCCCCTTGTAGTCGTCCACCTGCATCTTCCGCATAAGCATGCGCATGGCGGGGCTCTCCACATAGAAGCAACCGATCGTATCGCCGGTACGCAGCATCCGCTTGATCACCGGATCACTGGTGAAGCGCTTCACGTCATGGATGTCAATGCGTTCGCCGGTGCGTCGTTCCACCAGTTCCACGGCATCGCGGATGTGCCCCAGGCCCCTCTGGCTGAGGATGTCGAACTTGTACAGACCCACATCCTCCGCTTCCACCATGCTGAACTGCGTCGTGGGGAA
The DNA here is from genome assembly GCA_020854015.1 of Flavobacteriales bacterium. Lineage (GTDB taxonomy): Bacteria > Bacteroidota > Bacteroidia > Flavobacteriales_F > PHOS-HE28 > PHOS-HE28. The sequence continues at coordinate 332 of JADZGG010000310.1, read as the reverse complement.
ACCCTTGGGTGGCATGTGCAGTGCGGTGTAGTGCGTGATCGGCTTCTCGCTGATGAGCACACCGCCCACATGGATGCTCAGGTGGCTCGGCATGTTCAACAAACGGGGGGTGTAACGTCCGATCGCTTCCACGACCGGATCCTTGGCGGCGGGAGCGGCCGTACGCACACCAAGGTCCAGACGGTCGCCCTTGCCGATCCAGCGCGGTCGTGAGCCATCACCTTCGGACAAGGCTTCGATCTCATACGGAGGCAGGCCGAACACCTTGCCCAGCTCCTGCATGATGGCGCGCGGCTGGAAGGTGCTGTAGGTGGCGAGCAGCGACACGCGCC
>JADZGG010000309.1 GCA_020854015.1 Flavobacteriales bacterium | reverse complement strand
CCCTTCTTGCGCTCCAGGAAACGCCACTGACCGATCGTCGGGTCCAGCACGGCGATCAGGTGGCGCTCCGCCTCGATCCGGAACGCATGATCAGGCCCTTCCACCTGCACATGGCCCTGGCCATACTGTTCCTCCAGCATCCCTTTCAGGAATTCGGTCTTGCGATCCTCGTCCGTGTCGGGATCCGAGCTCAGCACCATGCGCATGGTGTAGTCGTAATCCACGGAAGCATACTGCACGGAGCCCTCGGTAATGGGCTTGGAAATGCGGTCCACTCGGGCGTCGCCCAAGGTCACGCGCACGGTGGTGTCGGCACTGGCACGTTCAAGCGCCTCCAGCATACGCTCCTTGGGCACCAACGCGAACAACCGCGGATCGATGAAGTCCAGTGTGCTCGCATGATCCCTAAGCTGCACAGCCGACCAGTATTGCTGCAGGGCGGAGCGAATGGCTTCTGTTGAAGATGATCGTTGTGCAACGACCTTGACGGGGACCACGAGGCACCAGCCAATGACCAACGAGGTCGCAATGTGCTTCACCATTGGAACGCATCAAAGCTCCCAGACACTACTGCGCTTGGCGAAGGGGCGCTTGATACGTTCCTTGTGCTGTAGCACGAAGGCCATCACGAGGTAGACCACCAGGTTGAGACCAGCTGTTACGAAACTGAGGTAGATGAAGGAGAGCCGGACCTGTTCGGTCTTCACGTTGAGCTTGTCGCCCCACCAGGCACACACGCCGAACGCTTGGCGCTCTAGGGAGGTCTTGAGGGTATCCTGGATCATGGGGAAGAGCGCTTGAGGAGGTCGCGTCCGATGCCGCAAGTTAAGCAGCGCCGAAGGGCACAGGAATGGTTCTTCAGTTCGATCAGTGCTTGGGAACGTGCTGCATCGCCCGCCTGGATACCGAGCGAAGCCCAACCCCGCATTATGACGTTCCGCTCCGGTGGAAGTTGCCTCAGCAATTCCGCGGCACCGGCCGACATGCGTTTGCGGCCGAGCGTTCGGCCCAGGCCGAGCCGTAAAGGGACCACTGCATTGATGAGGATGTGCTCCACTGCATCCGCCCCCAGCCGTTTCACACTTTCCGGGGACAGCTGATCGAATCGGTGGTGCGTGTTCCAATAGGTGCTCGCGGCGACGTTCAACCTGGCTGTCAATTGATCGACATCCTCAGTCTCCAACAGGTCCATCAGGGAGTTCCCATGCTGCATGATCAGCTGGGCGTATTGCGCGATCCGGAGCGATGGAAAAGCGGAAGGGCGTAACCGTCCGAACTTCCATGCGGCGACGGGAGCCGGGCGAAGGTCGTGCAAGCGTGCGAGCAGAGCGTGTTCCTGTTGAAGCAGCCGGGGGTATTCATCCAGAAAATCGACCTGAAGCAGACCGGCCTGCCCGAAGAGCAAGGCTTCGGTACGTGCCGCATCGTCGCGCACCTTCAGCAAGGTCTTGATGGGCAAGGCGTTGGCCAGCATGCTGAAAGGTTCGGCGTTCACCTTGCTGCCCATGGCGCGCAGCAGCATGTGGTGCAGGGTCGCCAACGGGTCGTTCCCGAGCCGCTCGTGCAGCAACTGGACCTCAGCAGCCTTGCGCTCAAGCCTTGCCCGGAGCACCTGTTCCAGCTGATCATCGACCACCTTCTCCCCCACCCCGGCCACTTGTCGTTCACAAGGCACCCAGGCCTTCCGCTTCATCAGATCCGCAAAGACCGCCAGCCGTTGCGGGTCCACCAGGTCCTTCAGCACCACAGCCGGAGGACGGCCGCCCCCGGAGGTCCGGACATCCATGTCATGCACCCAGACAACGTGGAGCACCACGTTGTCGTACGCTGGATCGGTGTGGTGACCGTGGGCATACCATTCGCTGGCGCGCACATGCACTTCCACGGTGCCAGCCCACAGCTGTCCACCGATCCGCACGGTCGCATCCACCAGGTCGGGGCCACTGTTGGCTTGTCGAACTCCGGCCTGCATCACCTCCACCGGTTCTCCGTCCACGGTCCGAAGGCCGTGGCGGTGAAAAAGGCCTTGTTCCCAGATGAACTGCAGCAGTTCCTCGCGATAAGGGAATGAAGGATCCAGCAGCACGTCGTGCTCCGGATCCTCGCGGAACATGTAGGCACGGTACATGTTCGGAGCCTCTGCAGGCACGGCTTGGTTGATCATTTTTCCGTCAAGGTCAAGCCCAGAAGATAGACTTCTCTCATCGGTGCTGATCACACCAACACTTCGACCGAGCTAGACCACACCCTTGGCGCGTAGAGCCATCTCCATGGCCACTTGCATTTCCCTGGCCGCGCGGCGCGCGGCGGGGATCGCATCATCCCCCTTGCCGGCGTAAAGGATGCCACGCGAACTGTTGATCAGCAGGCCACCATCGGGGGTCATGCCGCATTCCATCACAGCGTTCAGATCACCGCCCTGCGCCCCTACGCCTGGTACAAGGAAGAAGTGTTCAGGGGCCACCGCTCGGGCCTCGGCGAGCACTTCGGGCCGTGTAGCACCCACCACGAACATGGTATCGTCCACGCTGCCCCATTCGCTCACGCGCAGCATCACTTTCTCGAACAGCCGGTGCTGCCCGCCATCCACGGTGAGGAACTGGAAATCCATGGCGCCTTCGTTGCTGGTGACGCCGAGCACGATGGCCCACTTACCCGGGCGACCCAGGAACGGCGTCACGCTGTCGTGGCCCATGTATGGCGCCAGGGTCACGGCATCGCAACCCAAGGTGTCGAAGAACGCTTCCGCGTACTTGCGGGCGGTGTTGCCGATGTCCCCGCGTTTCGCATCAGCGATGATGAGGCAATCGCCCTTGTCGCGGATCAGAGAGATGGTGCTAGCGAGATCCAGCCAGCCTTGCTCGCCCTGGGCCTCGTAGAATGCGAGGTTCAACTTGTAGGCCACGGCGATGTCGTGGGTGGCCTCGATCACCGCCTGATTGAAGGCGCGCACCGGGCTGCTTTCGTTCTGGAACTGTTCGGGAACAAGGTGCAGTTCGGTGTCCAGCCCCACGCAGAGCAAACTGCGCTTGCGGCGGATCACATGGATGAGCTCTTCGCGGGTCATGATCGGGGGCAAAGATCAACATGGAAGGCGCCGCCGTGGCGCACAATGGCAAAGAGATCGCACCGCCTCAATTGGCAGCGCCTTCGCGCAACTTCTCGGTGCGGTCCGCCATCTGCAGGGCGTCGATGACCTCCTGGAGGTTGCCGTTGAGCACTTCCGTGAGGTTGTGGACCGTGAATTCGATGCGGTGGTCAGTGACGCGGCTCTGGGGAAAGTTGTAGGTGCGGATCTTCGCGCTTCGATCGCCGCTGGTCACCTGGCTCTTGCGGTGGGCGGCCACTGCAGCCTCCTGCTCGCGGACCTTGTCCTCGTAGAGCTTGGTGCGCAGCATCTGCATGGCCTTGTTCCGGTTGCCGAGCTGGCTGCGGTCGGTCTGGCACATCACCACGATCCCGGTGGGAATATGGGTAAGGCGCACCTTGGTTTCCACCTTGTTCACGTTCTGGCCCCCAGCACCTCCGCTGCGTGCGGTCTCCATCTTCACGTCGCTCTCCTTCACCACCACATCGAATTCCTCCGCTTCGGGCAGCACGTTCACCGTGGCGGCGCTGGTATGGATGCGGCCACTGGCCTCGGTGGCAGGCACGCGTTGCACCCGGTGTACCCCGGCCTCAAAACGCAAGACGCCATAGACCCCATCCCCGATCACGTTGAAGACGACTTCCTTGTACCCCCCGGCGGAACCTTCGCTCACGTCCGCCACTTCCACCTTCCAGCCTTTTCCTTCACAGTAGCGGGTGTACATGCGGTACAGGT